>JAAYCB010000443.1 GCA_012744395.1 Pirellulaceae bacterium | reverse complement strand
CTGCCGGCGGCGAGGCTATCGAGTTGCCCGGCACTGGTCATGTAGGTCACGGCCAGGTCGTCGCCGAGATGGTAGGTGGCCCCGCCGAGGAACATGTTCGAGTCGCCGATCATTTCCCAGGCCGCGTCCCAGCCCGTTGTCCAACCGCCGTAAAAGGTCCAGTCCTCGATCCCTTCGTAGGTGGCCAGGGCGCCGGTGTGGGTGAACGGCTCGACGTAGTAGCGGGCGTAGGAATGGGAGTAGAAGAAGTTTTCGGGCGCTTCGACCCGCTCGTAACCGAGGGGCGTGAAGAAGTAGCCGGCCTTGACCGTCAGGTAATTGACCGCGATCTCGGCATAAGCCTGTGGAATCGCCGACCCGTAGTCGCGCCCCGTGTCCCAACTCGAATCCCACCCCGTCCCGCCGACGGCCTGGGTGTCGGGCCCATCGATGCCAAACACGTAGTCCACTCGGGCACCCCAGTCCGCGCCCAAGCCATGCGTCTCCGTCTCCTTTGCCATATAACCCCAGAGTTGGTGCACATTGACGCCGTCGCCCACGGTATTGAATCCGAGCGGGCCGTTCCGGGATTCGCCGAACTGGTTGGCGTATCCGCCCACGGAAATCCATCCACCAACCTCGATCCCGGAATCGTGTCTGCCGAAGATCCGGAAGGGCTCGTCCGCCCCGGCATGCGGCGGACAGCTCCCGTAGTATCCCCCCAGATCGCTCGGCCAGTGCGACTCCGCCACGGCGACACCGGGTTCAACGCCCCGGCCGCTCGGCCCGACCGATTCCGCCGAAGCTACACCGGGAGCGTCGCTGGGCGAAGCGGCAGCGTCTTGGGCCTGGGCATATCCGTGTGCCGGGTCGGCGGGCAGTTGCTCCCCAGGGCTCTGGGCCCTTGCCGCACCGACCAGCAGGCCTCCCACCAGCACGGCTCGGACTGCTAGCTTGGCGACCTTCATGACTTGCTACTCCCATCCTTGATCGTTCTCTTGCTGTCTGAGGGATTGAACACTGCCAATCCTGACCTCTACCGGACCGTGATGGTGCGACTGCTTCGTGCGCACTGCCCGCTTATGACCTGCTATCGGTTGTAGGGACAGGGCAAATTAATCCGAATCTGCCAAATATGCGGCCATCCGGCTGCGAAGAAACCGCCGAATGGCAGGCATCTTGGCCTCCTCAGCATGCCCGATCCGTGGATTCTTCACAGCTTGCAGACGTGCTCCACAATACTCCGGTTCACCATGCCGCTCTGATTGCTTCCGTCCAAGGTCTCCTACCGCAAGCGGTTGAATTCTCGTCTCGGCGCTTCTGGAAAAGAGGAAATCTCCGGGATCATTGCCGGCTGCTGCTGAGGCTGCTGCTGAGGCTGCTGAGGCTGCCCGCCGAGCATCTGCGGCCAGTTCGGATCTGCCAGATCGACCAGCGGCCATCCCCCTCCCGTGGGCATCGTCCAGAGCGTTTCGGCATTTCCAAATGGCTGGTTGATCGCCACGTTGCCCAGGTTGACGCGCATCGAGAACTGGGCTTGCGGGCATTGCAGATCGATCACCCGGGGCATGATCAAGGCCGAGAGCGGGTCGCGACGGTGCTCCCGGGCGACCGCACTGGCCGAGAGCCGCCCGTATTGATCGTAGAGGTGTTGTTCCAGGACCGCCGCGCTGGAACGGTCGATCACGGTCTTCTTTCTCACCTCGCCGCATGGCGATTGGCGAATCGAGACGACTTCCAGATGCCCGTCCGGCCGTTCGAACGGGCCTTCGTGCCGCTCGCCGGGCGCCAGTTCGACGATTCCAAACGCCTCGATCAGCCAAGCGGGTTCCATCGGCATCATCCGCGAGGCGGCGCAGGAAGCGAACTGGTTGTGGCGGCAGAAGAAGACGGCCGGCGGGTTGTTCCTCCGGATCCAGAACCAGAACAGTTCGTCGTTGCTGCCGACATCAAGTTCCGAGCCGGTCAGCCCCGTCCCCGCGCGAATTCTCAGGCGCCGCGGTCGCTCGAAGGCAATATTCGTCCCGCGAAGGGTCACCGGAATCCCCGGGCCGGACAACTCCCCCTCGGCCGTGGAAAACGACTGAATCTGCCGGCTGTTGTTGTTGACCGCTTCCATGACCTGGGAAAGCGATGGGCTCGGCGGAAGCACTGCCGGCAGCGGCGGCGTCTTGGGGCGCCGGTCCAGCAGGCTACAGCCCGAACCGATCGCCAGGCATCCGGCGCAGAGGGCCAACAACGCAGCGGTCTTTCGACGTCCATCCATGGACTCTGTCTCTCCGGCCATCCCGCGCAACCCTCACCGTGGCCGACAGGATGTCTTGCGGTCAATCCGCGTTGGCGAACAACAATCGAGCAAGCTCCCCTTGGATTTCTTCGATCCGGTCGGGCGTCGGTGGAATGGCGGGAACCGTGTACGTTGCCTCGCGGCGCGGACAATACAAGACCATCAGCTCGCGCCCCTGGTCATCGGTGTCCCGCTGCTCCTCGCGAAAAACGCGCCTGCGGACAAGCAGCAATGCCAACACAAACCGCATGTCCGCCTGCGCCGGCTGGTTCTCAAGCTCCTCGAAGAAATGCAGCATCACGTCGTTCGGCGCCCAGTGCATCCGCCGGGAGGCGGGGTCGGGCATCCGCGATTTCCACCATCCGGCAGCCTGCTCCGGCGGTCCCTTCCACGCACCAACGCTGTAGTCGAGCCGTCGCAACTCGGCTCCCTCGGAAACCAGCACGGAGAAGAACTCCTCACCGGGAGCCAACTCCCGGTCCGAAGCGGCACATCGTCGCGTGCAACGCTGAAATTCGTAATCCATTTCCACCGGCAGAAATCCAGGGGGCAGACCGACGACCACGGGCGGCAGTCCGCGCTTTCGCTGTCCTCTCCAAGTTCACGGGCCCAAGAGAGTAGCGAAAATCGCCGTTCGACTCAATAGACAGTGAGGAGACGATCATCGATTCCGCCAGCCCCGATGCGAATTCGCAGAGACGGGCAGCACCGCGGGCAGAAGCCCTCGGAGGCGGAGCCTTGCCGCTTGACGTAAATCCTTTGATAGACGCCACAACAGGCGGAATGAACCCCCACGGATCGACGCCGCCGACGGTCCTTTGACTCAATCGACGCCGGCCATGGACCGCGCGAAACATCCAGCCGGCTTTGCGATATTTCTCAAAATATCCCCACGCGCCAGCCTGAGGCAAATCCAGACCGTGGATGCGGTCTCCCGGTCCGAGGCACAGCTTTCGGCCTGTCCGCGGCTGTCTACGGAAGAGCACACAACCGGGCGTGGCACGAAGGGAATCGGCCACTCGGAGGGCCGGAGATGGAAACAGAGAGGTTCTTTCGAAACCGAGTGCGCAGGGGGGAAGGTCTTCCCAACCGCGCGGAGCCGCCCCGGAGAAGACGATTGTGGCCGGCGTCAACGACAATTTCAGTGGTTGACCTGGCTGTTTTTTCGATAAAATGGACAGTATGGATGGAACTTGGATGTCAGGGTTGGATGCGTAAGGGGATCGATTCCTCGCCGGTCCGAAGGATGGGGACTCAAATCGCGGCGGAAGCCGGCGCTGGCTGCGGTAGGTGGAGGGATCAAGGCGGCTGGCACAAACGACAACCTGTTCAAAACAACCTATTTTTCCTGATTTGTCAACATGAGTCGACGCGTTGTCATCACAGGGGCTGGCTGCGCCACCCCACTCGGTACCGATCTTGCAAAGGTTTGGAGGAGCTTGACGGAGGGGAGGTCCGGCATCGGCCCAATCTCTCTGTTCGACGCCGGTCGGTTCCCCGTACGGATTGCGGCGGAGGTTAAGGACTTGGATCAGGCGGATTTCGGCTCCAGTTCGATCGACTGGAGCGCGCATCCGCGCCAGACCCGCTTTGCCGCCACCTCGGCCGTCCAGGCTGCTCAGGCGGCGGGCATTGCACCCGGATCCGTTGACTCCACCCGCCTGGGGGTCTATCTGGGATGCGGCGAGATCTTCTGGGACTTGAGCGAGTTCGGGCCGCTGATGGCCGAAGCGCTCCGTGATGGTCGCTTCGACCCGGCCAGATTTTTTCGGGAGGCGCTCTGCCGTTCCGAGGGGCGCGTTCAAGAGAACAACGAGCCGAACATGCCCTCGTATTGCCTGGCGGGGCTGTTCGACGCCCAGGGACCGAACCTGAATTGCATTGCCGCCTGCGCGTCGAGCACGCAGGCGATCGGTGGGGCTGCCGAAGTAATCCGCCGGAATGAGGCCGACGTGATGTTCGCCGGCGGGGCCCACAGCATGGTTAATCCGATCGCCATGTCGGGGCTCCACCTGCTCTCGGTGCTGAGCACGGACAACGACAGAGGCCCTGCGGCGATGCGCCCCTTTGACGGAAGCCGCCAGGGGTTTGTCGTCGGCGAGGGGGGCGCCGTCGTCGTCCTCGAAGAGCTCGAGCACGCGCGAAGCCGCGGCGCGGAGATTCTTGGCGAGCTGACCGGCTTCGCCTCCAGCCATGACGCCTACCGGGTGACCGACACGCACCCGGACGGACGAGGTTACGTGCATT
>JAAYCB010000442.1 GCA_012744395.1 Pirellulaceae bacterium | reverse complement strand
TCGTGTTCGTCAGCGGGCCCACCGGCTGGTCGTCCGGGCCGAGATAGTCGTCGCTGCCGATGATCGAGATCCGGTAGAGGTCGTCGGGCAGGGATTCGGCGAACCGCAGCACCACGTCGTTCGGCCGGTCGCCGATGCCGATCCAACCGATCGGCACAACCTGGTCATCCCCGTCGCCCCAGATTCCGTTGACCGAGCGGGTCACCTGGATGCCGTCGCGACCGCCGGAGAGCCAGCCGTTCGGGTCGCGCGGTGGAGTCGTGGACGTGTCGATGAACTGCTGGCCTTCGTTGAATCGCAGGGTCAATTCCCGCGGCGCAATGCTCAGGGTCTCGCCGCGGTCGATGAATCCACCCTCCTGGGGAATCACGAGCACGAGTTCCGGTGGCACGACCTCGCCATAGTTGGAGATCAGCAGCGAGTAAGCCTGGTTGGCGACCGCGTCGGTCGATCCGACGTGGATCGTGTAGAGTCCGGGGGTGGGCAGCGTGATCTCGACCTGCTCGACGTTGTCGATATGGTTTGCCTGCGTCTGCACGGCCGGACTGTCCGGGTTGGCCGGATCGAGCGTCCACGGGTAGTAGACCGTTCCCGACTGATCCTCCAGCCAGAGATCGAGGTCGTTGACCAGTCTGCGGGTCGTGTCGTCGACCGCGCCGCTGCTCGGCCCGCTGGCCGGGTCGGTCCACGCGAGAGTCACGGTGAGGGGATTCAGGCCCGCCGAATAGACATCCATCGAGATGCCGGCGCCAAGATACGTCCCCTCGATGACTTGCGCGGTCTGCTTGCCCTGGGCGGCCTCGGTGACGAATTCGGCCGCCGCCTTGGTGTCCATCAACCCCCAGCCGTAGACGTAGTCGGGCCCGATCGTTCCGGCGTCGGCCGCGGTGTGGATGATCAGCCCCTTGGTCGTCGCGCTGCGGGGCGTGTAACCCATCGCATTCTCGAAATGCTCGACGAGCAGCACGCTGCTGCCGGCCACGTTGGGCGACGCCATCGACGTCCCGCTGGAAACACCGTAGGCGTCGCTGGCGGAGGCAAGAGTGGAGTAGAGATCGATGCCGTTTCCGACCACGTCGGGCTTGATCCGCCCGTCGTCCGTCGGGCCCCAAGCGGAGAAACTCGACATCGTGATGTTCGTCGAGACGTACGGATCCTCGGTGACGTCGTCGACAGCCCCGACTGTCAGGCAGTTCTTGGCCGTCTGATCGGCGCTGACCGTGTCGTAGCCGGTGCCGGCGTTGCCGTCGCCGGGCGGCGGCGTGAACTCCGTGTCGCTGACGATGTACATTCCCGGGCCGTCCCATCCCTGGATGCTGCCGGGATCGACGGAGAAGAACGTCATGAACACGTCGCTGCCGCTGATGTCCAGGTACTCATCCCCGCGGTCGTTGCCCGCGGACCAGACGCTGAGCAGGTTCGGATTGTCGTAGAGCGCCTGGTCGAGTTGGGCCGCCCCGTCGGAATACTGCCCGAATTTGGCATCCTCGACGGCGCTGATGGAATAGTCGCCGAACCACACGTCGATCAAACCGGTCGCCGTCGAGGGTTCCGGCCTAATCGTCCAGCCGGAAACCAGGCCATAGGAGTGGTTCGAGACGTCGATCAGGCCGGCGTCCGTCGCCATTTCCGCGTAGTCGTCCGTCCAGTCGTAGCTGCGGATGGTAGCGCCGCTGGCCATGCCCTCGGCGCTCGCGTCCACGCCGGCCGCGCCGATCGTCCCGGCCACGTGCGTGGCGTGATCGTCGGGCGTTGACCCGTCGATCACGGTTACGCGGCCGCCGAACTCCTGATGGGTGTCGAGCACCGCCCCGCCGTCCCAGATGCCGACCGTGTAGCCCGAACCGGTCAAGTCCAGCCCGAGGGAACCACCCGGGTGCAAGTCCTCGGCGTTGGTTGTGTCCGCGGCATCGACGTTGTGCGCCACCTTGTAGCGGAGATCATCGACGCTGTTGGCCGCAACCACAAGCTGCATCTCGTTCGGTCCGGGCAGCGCGACCACCTCGTCGGCGAAACGCGACCACGCCGAACTCTGGAGATCGCCCGTCGTGATGCTCAGCAGCACGCGAGCCTCAAACTGTTCCAGTCGAAGGCCGCGCTGCTTGAGCCGCTTTCCGCCCCGGCGTCGTCGCCGGTTCGTCGAGTCTCCCTGGCTTGTGGCGTCACGGCTGGAGAAACGGCGAAATGTGTCCCAGATCCCCATCGATTGATCTCCTTCAGAAATGATCCAGGCGAGCGGCAGAGGCCGGATGGTCGTCTTTGCTGAAAACGGGTGCTCCCAGAACCGGGAAAACACGTGAAAACGTTTGCGGCCTGAGAATTTAGGAAAGATGTGTCTATTCGAGTCGATTAAAATTCGGGTCCGTGCGAAAGTCAACACCCAAATTGCCTAAACAGCACAGCTTTACAGTGTTGCCCCCCCTCGTGAAGCCGCGCATGGTAGGCATTTTTGCACGATAACGATTGCACCGGCGGGCAGAGGTCGGTCGCCGGTCGCGGACAGTCTCCCCACGCCAGGCGGAGCGGATCGCCAAGAACGAGCCGAGCAGGCTTCGATCACAGAACAGCTCAATCGATGGGTTGTTAACACCCCCGAACTGGGGTGAAGGCGGTTCCACGTCGTGTTCTCGCCGGTTGTAACGGTTGGTGGGTCTGCGCGCACAATCTGCGGTTTAGAAGCACGCTGGCCAAGAAAAGTTCCCGTCTCCTTGACGGAACTGCGGATTTTCTCAGTGTTCTTCAGCCTAACAACTCCAACTTGCCGTCTCAAACAATTCCTGCTCGATTATCGGCCACCCCAGCCGGCTCAAAGCGCACGGTCTCTCCAGCCGATCCACGTTGAACGGCGGCGGAATCCTTGGCCTCGCCACCCTGCTGCCGGGGATAAGAAAAAGGATGCCGTCGTCAGACTTCGCCCGGTCCTGAACCAGCGGGCGGCTCGGCCGCCCGCCCCCCATGCTCCTTCGCCCGCCCGGCCCATACCCGCCATGCATCCTGCAAAATTCCTCGGCTGGCTCGCCCTTCTCGCACTGCCCGGCTCGCTCGCCGCGGGGTCATCGAACGGGCTCTCCTTCCAGACCTCCGATCGAATCCTGGAATTCACCAGGCCGGGACCTCGCCCGGTCGCCACGGAGACGGCCGTCTGGGTCGACACAGCGCGGCAACGACCCGTGCCGCTGAAGCTCTATTATCCGGCGGGCGACGAGCCGCCCTTGCCGGTAATCGTCTATTCCCACGGGTTGGGCGGCTCGCGCGAAGGATGCGCGTATCTCGGCCACTTCTGGGCCAGCCACGGATTCCTGTCGGTCCATCCGCAACACCACGGCAGCGATGAGCAGGTCTGGCGGGGCAAACTCCGGCCCCGAGCGGCGATCAAGGCCTCGTTCGATGATCCGCAAAACCTGGTCGATCGGGTGGCCGACCTGCGGTTCGTGCTCGACTCGCTGGAGAGCCATGCCGCCAGACAGACGCCGCTGGGGCGGCGGATCGACAACAGCCGGATCGGCATCGCGGGCCATGCGTTTGGCGCGCTGGCCGCACTGGTGATCGCTGGCCAGTCGCCCCCGCAGTTGCCTTACCACTCCGCGCCCGACACGCGCGTCAAGGGGGTTTTGGCCCTGAGCAGCCCGGTCTCGGTCGGCAGGCCGGATCACGCGGCCGAGTATGCCGCCATCCGCGTGCCGGTCCTGCACATGACCGGCACCGACGACGACAGCCCGGTGGGACCGACTCGGGCGGCCGACCGCCGTGTCCCCTACGACAGCATCCACGGCGCCGACCAGATCCTGGTGACGTTTTTCGGCGCCGACCACCTGACCTTTTCCGGCCACCTGCGCCGCCGAGCCTCCCAGGCCGATCCCTATTATCAGCGGCGGATCGAGGCGGCTTCGACCGCATTCTGGACGGCCTATCTGAAAGATGTCTCCCCGCTCGCTGAATGGCTCGGCGAGGGGGGCATGGCCGAGATTATCGGTCCGGCCGGCTGGGTTGAGGCCAGGTCAGCCGGCGCGCTGGCACGCTGGTGAAACGGCCCGCCCGGGCGGGCGCCGGCGACGCTCAGCGCCGGACCTTCTGCAAAATCTCGCTCGTGCTGAAGCCTTCGACCAGCGGCGCCAAGACGACCTGTCCGCCATAACCCTCGACGATATCGCCGCCGACCACCTCCCCAGGCGCGTACTGCGCCGACTTGACGAGGATCTCGGGACGGATCCGCTCGACCAGCGGCGCGACGCTCGTCTCCGAAAACAGCACGACGTAGTCGACGCAGGCCAGCGCGGCGAGCATCCGCGCGCGGCCGCCCTCGCCGATGATCGGCCGGCCTGAGCCCTTGAGCCGCGCGACGCTCGCGTCGCTGTTCAGGCCGACGACCAGGCAGTCGCCCAAACGCCGAGCGTATTGCAGCGAAGCAACGTGGCCGGGGTGCAGCAGATCAAAGCAGCCGTTGGTCATCACGATCTGCTGTCCCAGGCGCCGCCTGCCTTCCAGTTCGCCGATCAGCGGCTCGATCGCGAGGATCTTCGACTGGTCGAACAGCCCGCTGCCGCCCAACTCGGCAAGAAGGTCCCGCCGCGAGATCGGGGCCACGCCGAGCCGTTCCACCTCCGCGCCCCCGGCCAGGTTGGCCAGATGGATCGCTGTCGGCCAGTCGGCGCCCAAGGCGACGGCGAAGCCAAGCGCGGCGAGCACTGCGTCTCCCGCGCCGGTGATGTCGTAGACCTGGCGGGCGCGGACGGGAAAGACCCGGCCGGCGCCGCCGCTGGCCGCCCAGGCGATGCCGTCGCGATCCAGCGTCACGGCGACCGTCTCGGCGCCGAACTGGAGCAAGCTCCGCGCGGCGGCAAGCCCTTCCTCCGGGGTGCGAACGATCCGCCCGGAGGCCGTCGCCGCTTCCATGCGATTCGGCGTAATGCAGGACGCGCCCCCGTAGACACGATAATCCGCGCCGCGGCCCGGGTCGCCAATCACCGCAATCCCCGCGCAGCGGGCATCGCGGATCAATGCCCGAACCAGGCTCGGCGTGCAGACTCCCTTGGCATAGTCGCTGATCAGCACAAGGTCCACCTCGGGCAGCCGGCTGCGGACCGACGCCAAGAGCGCCGACTCGGTGTCGCCGTCGATCGGTTCGAGGCATTCGCGGTCGACGCGGATCAACTGCTGAGGATGCCGGTTCTGGGTCCCCCCGAGAATCCGCTCCTTGAGCGTCGTCGGCCTGCCCGGCACGGACACCAGGCAATCCGTCGCCACTCCCAGGCGAGCAACGAGCGCCCGAATCGACTCGCCCTCCCGGTCGTCGCCGACGACGCATGCCGGCAGGGGATCGGCCTCCAGGGCTGAGAGGATGACCACTACGCTGCCAGCGCCGCCGAGCCGCAATTCGCGCTGGCGGACACGGAGGACGGGAATCGGCGCCTCGTAGCTGATGTGATTGGCGTCGCCCCAAAGGTAACTGTCCAACATCACATCGCCGACGACCAGCACCTTCGGCCGTCGGGCCTGTTGCAGCAAATCGGCAAGAGTCGTCATGCGATAGCGGTCAGCGATCAGGTGTCAGGCGAGGGGGCGCGGGCCACAGCGTACAGGCCGCTCATGGCGGGAAGAACCCAAGACGCAAAGCATTGCCGCACCCCATCTTATTAGCCGGCCGCCCGGCGATCAATGGACGATCGGGCCGTAGGGTGGTGCAGAGCGGCCCAACCCGAGAAGGTTCGTATTGCCGCGAGCCTCGCCGGTAGCCGAAAGACTTTGCACGGATAACACGGCAGCGTTGCCCCACCGATCGCGGACGATCGGGGTAACCCGGCGGGCCTGGAGACTCGCCCTACGGGCTCGACAGGCCGGCTGTCTGCCGGTAACCTTGCTCCCATGCGGGCCGCAGTGCACGGCAACCCGTCCATCCGAACTCACTCGAGCCGGTTTTCATGGCCGATCCTGGAGCATTGCCGATTCTCGTCACCGGTGGCGCCGGATTCATCGGGTCGAACTTCGTCCGGCAATGGCTCGCCGAAGAGTCCTCGCCGATCGTCAACCTCGACAAGCTCTCCTACGCCGGCAATCTCGACTCGCTCGCCGACCTGGCCGCGGACCGCCGTTACCGGTTCGTCCACGGCGATATTTGCGACCGCCGGTTGGTTTCGGGACTGTTGGCGGAAGTCCGTCCCCGGGCGATCGTCCATTTCGCGGCCGAGTCGCACGTCGACCGTTCGATCGACGAGGCGGCCGCGTTCCTGGAAACGAACGTCGTCGGCACGTTCCGGCTGCTCGACGCGGCGCTGGGTTATTGGGAGTCGACCGGGCGAGCGGCGCTGTTTCGGTTCCTCCAGATTTCGACCGACGAGGTCTTCGGCTCCCTGGGGCCGGAAGGCCGGTTCGCGGAGACGAGCCCCTACGCGCCAAACTCCCCGTATTCCGCGTCGAAGGCGGCCGCCGATCACTTCGCACGAGCATACCATCGCACCTACGGTCTGCCGGTGATTGTCACCCGCTGCACAAACAACTACGGGCCGCGCCAGTTTCCGGAAAAACTCGTTCCGCTGACGATTCTCAACGCCCTCGAAGGCCGGCCGCTGCCGGTCTACGGCGATGGGCGCAACATCCGCGACTGGATTCACGTCGAGGACCACTGCCGGGCGATCCGCTGCGTGCTCGAGCGCGGAGGGCCCGGCGAAACCTACAATATCGGGGCCGATTGCCCGCGGACGAACCTCCAGGTCGTGGAGACGATCTGCGGCCAGGTGGACCGGCTCCGGCCGCAGCCGGCCGGCGGCTCCTGCCGCCGGCTGATCGCGTTTGTCCGAGATCGGCCGGGCCACGACCGCCGCTACGCGATCGATGCCGCGAAAATCCGCCGAGAGCTGGGCTGGACGCCTCGCGAGGATTTTGAAACGGGGATCGAGCGGACCGTGAAGTGGTACATGGAACACGCCGAGTGGGTCGACGGCGTGCGAAGCGGTCGATACCGGCAGCGGCAGGGGCTCCGCGATCAGGGGCGGAACCTTTCCGGGTGACCTCGATGGGCAAGGGGATTCCCATGAGTTGGGACGAGTCATGCTTCCGCAAGGGGATTCTGCTCGCCGGCGGCGAAGGCACGCGGCTGCATCCGATGACCCGCGCCCTGAGCAAACAGCTCCTGCCGATTTATGACAAGCCGATGATCTACTATCCGCTGTCGATGCTGATGCTGGCCGGGATTCGCGAAATTCTGCTGATCTCCTCGCCTGCGCATCTCGATCTGTTCAAGCGGTTGTTCGATGGCGGAGGCCATTTGGGGCTCTCGATCACCTATGCGATTCAGCCGGAGCCGAAGGGCATCGCGGAGGCATTCCTGATCGGTCGCGATTTCGTTGGCGGCGATCAGGTGGCGCTCGTCTTGGGCGACAATATCTTCTATGGCCAGGGGCTGCAATCGATGCTGTCCCGCGCGCTGGGCCGATCGCGGGGAGCAACGATTTTCACGTACCCGGTGAAGGATCCGGAGCGCTACGGGGTCGTGGAGTTCGACGCCCGAGGGAGGCTGGCGTCGATCGTGGAGAAGCCGGAGGAACCGGCGTCGAACGAGGCGGTCACGGGGCTTTATTTTTACGACAACCGGGTGGTGGAGATCGCCGATCGCCTGCGGCCTTCGGCCCGCGGGGAACTGGAGATCACCGACGTGAATCGCGCCTACCTGGACGCGGGCCAGCTTTTCGTCGAGCGATTCGGTCGCGGGTTCGCCTGGCTCGACACGGGGACGCCCGAGCTGCTGCTGCAAGCCGCCAATTTCGTGGAGACGCTCGAGCTTCGCCAGGGGCTGAAGATCGCCTGCCTGGAGGAGATTGCGCTCTACAAGCGATTCATCTCGGTCGAGCAGTTCTGCCGGCTCGCCGACGCCGAGCGGAACACCTACGGCGAGTATCTGCGGGGCCTGCTCCGCCGCCCGGATGGGCCGCTCGGCCGACCGCCGGATCAAGGCAAGTGACCTCAGACTGGGAACGAGTAATGGTTTTTCACGAAGGCCCGATCGAAGGTTTGATTACCCGCCCACTAACCAGGCACGAAGACGCCCGCGGCTGGCTGATCGAGTTGTTTCGCTGCGACGAACTGCCGCCGGCGCTGGCGCCGGTCATGGCGTACATCAGCCAGACGCTTCCCGGGGCGTCTCGCGGGCCGCATGAGCATCGCGATCAGACCGATCTGTTCGCCTGTTTTGGCCCTGGCGACTTGGAGCTGACCGCCTGGGACACGCGCGCCGCTTCCCCGACCCGAGGGAATCGCACGACGCTGAGGATTGGCCGCTCCAACCCGATGCTTGTGGCGATTCCGCCGGGGGTCGTGCATGGATACCGCAACACGGGTGATGAGCCGGCACTGGTGGTCAATGCTCCCAACCGGTTGTATGCCGGCTGCGGGCGAAGCGAGCCGGTCGACGAAATCCGCCACGAAGAACGAGCAGACAGCCCATTTCGGCTGGACTTCAACAACCGCCCAGACTCCAGATGACCGCACCGTGGATCAGCGATCGCATCCTCGTTACCGGCTCGGGGGGCCGTTTGGGGAGCGAAATCCGCCGCCTTTTCGGCGCCCGGGCGACCGCCGCGGACCTGCCCGAGTTGGATCTCACGGATCGCGAGTCGGTGCGTCGGGTTGTCTCCCGGTGCCGCCCCCGGCTGGTGATCAACACGGCGGCCTACACCCACGTGGACCGGGCGGAGAGCGAGCCGGACCTCTGCTGGGAGGTGAATCTCCGGGGCGTCGAACGCCTCGTGGAAGCGTGCCGCCAGGCCGGCGCGGCCCTGGTGCAGATCAGCACCGACTACGTGTTCGACGGCCGCAAGAGATCGGCCTATCTGGAGAGCGACGAGCCCAATCCGCTCAGCACGTACGGCCGGTCGAAGCTCGAAGCCGAACGGGTTGCCGCCGAATTGTCAAACCACCTGATCGTGCGGACAGCCGGGCTGTTCGGCCCCGCCGGTCCTGCCTCGCGGGGCAGCTTCGTGGAGACGATTCTCCGGCTGGCCGAGGGCGGCAAGCCGATCCGGGTCGTCTCGGACCGGTTCGCATCGCCTACCTACACGTGCGACCTCGCCAGGGCGATCGAGTCGCTCCTCCGCGCCGGGGCGACCGGCACTTATCATGTCGTCAATGCGGGTGCCGCCACCTGGCACGAGATGGCCGTCGAAATCCTGCGATTGGCCGGCAGGCAGGCCGTGGTGGCGCCGGTCCTCTGCGGCGATTATCCAAGTGCGGCGGCGCGGCCCAGATTCAGCGTGTTGGCCACGCGGAAATATGATCAGACGCCGGGGCGGTTTCCCATGCCGGACTGGCGGACGGCCTTGGCCGCCTACCTCGCACCCGGCGGGCGGGTCCAAGCGGACGATCACGTCTGAGCAAGCCAGGCCCGAACCGCTTTCGATCAGGAAAGCGCTCGCACTGACCCTGAGACAACCGCCGGGCCACCAGCACGCGGCTGCGCCTCGTCGCCAGAACCCGCTTCCGATTGGCTCGCTCCGCACGACGACCGCAAATGCGGATTGCCAGGGGGGCTCTATCCACTCGCAAGGGGATGTGGTAGGCTGTGCCGGATAGTTGTCGCAGAGCGCGCAATCTGCCTAAAATGCGCGATTGTCACCGGCGTCGTGCCGCGTATAATTTCCGCCATCCTACATAACAACATAAACCTTAGCGCTTCCGCAAATTGCGCCGACAACTACTGAGCAGGGCCATTTCTCGCATCTTTGTCGGCAAGTGGGTCAGCCGTGCACCGACTCGGGCAGTGATTGGTTGACAGGAGCAGGCCGTGAGCATCCAGAATCTTCATAAAATCTTCGATCCCCACCGCGTCGCCGTGATCGGGGCCAGCGACACCCCGACGAGCGTCGGCTACACCGTACTCCGCAACCTGATCGGTTCCGGTTTCCGCGGCGTGGTCTATCCGGTCAATCCGAAGCGCGAATCGGTGCAGGGCATCCAGGCCTACCAGGACATCGCCAGTCTGCCCCACCCGCCGGACCTGGCGGTGATCTGCACGCCGTCGCCGACGGTTCCCGGCCTGGTGGGGGCTCTCGGCGAGGCGGGCACGCGGGGAATCGTGATCATTTCGGCCGGTTTCCGCGAGATCGGAACCGAGGGGCGCAAGTTGGAGGAACAGGTGCTGGCCGAAAAGGCGAGATTCGACGGCATGCGGATCCTGGGGCCGAATTGCCTGGGGATCATTGTGCCGGGCATCTCCTTGAACGCGAGCTTTGCCGCCTCAACGCCGCAGAAAGGGCATATCGCTTTCATTTCGCAGTCGGGCGCGCTCTGCACCTCGGTGCTTGATTGGGCGATCGATGAAGGGATCGGTTTCTCCTACTTCGTCTCCGTGGGCAACATGCTCGACGTGAGCATGGCCGATCTGATCGACTACTTCGGTTCGGCCACGGAGACCCGTTCGATCATCCTCTACATCGAGTCGCTGGCGCATGCCCGCGAGTTCATGTCGGCAACGCGGGCATTCGCGCGGACGAAGCCGATCATTGCCTACAAGGCGGGCCGCTTCATGGAATCGGCCCAGGCGGCCGCCTCGCATACCGGGGCGATGGCCGGCGTCGACGCCGTTTACGAAGCCGCGTTTCAGCGCGCCGGAATCGTGCGGATCTTCGAAGTCGACGACATGTTCGACTGCGCCGAGCTTCTCGCCAGGCAGCAGCCGCCCAAGGGCGACCGCCTGGCGATCATCACCAATGCCGGCGGGCCGGGCGTGATGACCACCGACGCCTTGATCGCCCTCGACGGCAAGCTGGCCACGATCTCGGAAGAGACGATCAACAAGCTCAACGAGTGCCTGCCGCCCTTCTGGTCGCACGGCAACCCGGTCGACGTGCTCGGCGACGCGCCGGCCGATCGATTTGCCCAGGCCCTGGAGATCGTCATCAAGGACGACGGGGTCGACGCCGTGCTGGTGATTCTCACGCCGCAGGCGATGACCGACCCGGCGGCCACGGCCCGGGCGGTCGGCAATGTCGCGGCCAAGGCCCACAAACCGATTCTGGCGGCCTGGATGGGCGGCCGGATGGTCAGCGAGGGGCTGCAACGGCTCAACGAGGCGGGAATCCCCTCGTACACGGCGCCCGAAAAAGCGATCCGCGCGTTCATGCACCTCGTCTCCTACGCCCGCAATCTGGAAGTGCTCCATGAAACGCCCCGCGATCTGCCGGTCGCCTTCACGCTCGATCGCAAGCGGCTGCGGAACGTGTTCAACACGATCCTTACCGAGGGAAACGAGATCCTCTCGGAGAACGTCTCCAAGTCGTTTCTCGAAGCCTACGAAATCTCCGTCACCAAGCCCTACTTGGCGCGGAACGCCGACGAGGCGGTCGAGGTCGCCAACAGCGAGGGCTACCCGGTGGTCCTGAAAATCCATTCGCCCCAGATCACCCACAAGACGGACGTGGGCGGCGTGCGATTGAACATCAGCAACGAGCAGGCGGTCCGCGCGACCTTCGCCAAGATGGTCGCCGAGGCGGCGGAAAAACGCCCCGACGCGGAGATCATCGGCGTCACGGTGCAGAAAATGGTCAGCTACCCCAACAGCTTCGAGCTGATCCTGGGCACGAAGCGCGATCCGATCTTCGGCTCGGTGATCATGGTCGGCATGGGGGGCGTGGCGGCCGAGGTGTTCCGCGACCGCGCCCTGGCCCTGCCGCCGCTGAACGAGTCGCTCACCCGCCGGATGCTCGAATCGCTCAAGTCGTGGCCGCTCCTGCAAGGCTATCGCGGCAAGCCGGGGGCCGCCATCGACCGGTTGATCGAGGTGATCATGCGGTTTTCCTACCTGGTCGCCGACTATCCCCAAATCCAGGAGCTTGACGTCAACCCGCTTCTGGTCACGCCCGAAGACGTGGTCGCGCTGGATGCCCGCGTGGTCATCGACCGCAACGCCGTCGTCCACGCCGTCAGGCCCTACGCCCACCTGGCCATCCGGCCCTACCCGGAGGAATTTGTCACCAGCAGGACGCTCCGCGACGGCACGGCGGTGATTCTCCGGCCGATCAAGCCGGAGGACGAGCCGATGTGGCACGACCTGTTGGCGAGCTGCTCGACGCAGTCGATCTGGTTCCGGTTCAGCTATCTCTTCAAAGAGACAACCCATGAGATGGCCGCGCGATACTGTTTTGTCGACTACGACCGCGAGATCGGCATTGTCGCGGAGGTCGAAGAGGACGGCGAGCGGAAGCTGATCTCCGTCGGCCGCCTGGTGGCCGACATGAACCACCATACGGCTGAGTATGCCGTGATCGTCGTCGATCGCTGGCATGGGCACGGGCTGGGCGGCCTGGTAACGGATTATTGCGAAGAGGTTGCCAGACGCTGGGGCGTCAAGCGGGTCGTGGCCGAGACGTCCAAGGACAATGCCCGGATGATCGCCACGTTTCGCAACCGCGGTTTCGATTTGAACGAGGGCCAGGAAGAAGACGTGGTGATCGTCTCGAAAGACCTCGTCTGACCGGTCCGCTCTGCACCACCCGACACCCCGTAGCGCGGGTCTCCAGGCCCGCCAGTAGACCCCGTAGCGCGGGTCTCCAGGCCCGCAGAGTTGCCCCGATGGTCTGCGATCGGTGGGGCGGCGCTGCCGTGTTGGCCGTGTGGAGTCCTCCGGCGGCCGACGCGGGTTGCGGCGATTCAGGCCCCTGCGGGCGGGTCCGCTCGGCACCACTCTACGCCCCGTAGTGCGGGTCTCCAGGCCCGCCAATACGCCCGTAGTTCGGGTCTCCAGGCCCGCAGAGTGGCCCCGATGGTCTGCGATCTACGCCCATGGCTGGAAGCAGGCGCTGCAATATGGCCGCATTTTCACCCTTAAAAAAATAGTTACCTGCTTGTAGCGCCATGAAAACTTGTTTAACATCCTGGCAACGGCCTTCCAGAACATTGTTCCATTTGCCGGATGGTGTCCGCCAATGAATCGGAACATCGCATTTTTCTACCGGTCTCGGGCGCGGCGTAGCCGGAACGCCCGGTTGGCGTTCGGCGCGCCGGGCGGAGTCGTTGCAGACGGGGCGCGGCTCGCAGGGGTCTGTGCCCTTCTCCTGGCGACGGCGCAGAACATTGCAGCTCAGACTCCCAATCGTCAGCTGGCCAAGGAGGTGCCGGTCGAGCCCGTCCGGCAGGTGGTCCGGGGCCGCGTGGCAGCGATTGTCGACGGCGACACGCTTCATCTTGCCGCGGGCACGGTCACGCGCGTGGTCAGACTGGCGGGCATCGACGCACCGGAGAAGGGGCAGCCGTTTGGCAATGCCGCCGCGCAGGTCTTGTCGCTGCGGCTGTTCCAGAAGGAGGTTGACGTCCTCGTTGTTGGGGTCGCGGCGAATCGTGCGATTCTCGGGATCGTCTATTACGAAGGGTGTGTCAACACGGCCCTCGTCCGGGAAGGAATCGCCTGGCACGACGAGCGGGCGCACCCGTCCAGTGTGTTGGCCGCGGCCCAGCAAGACGCGCGAACCGCCGCGCGCGGTCTCTGGGCGGAAAAGAACCCGATCGCACCCTGGACTTGGCGCGAACAGGCCGCGGGGCGTCCCCGTACCGTATCTGCGGTCAAGCCGGCCGTGGCTGCCCCGCCGGCGCGCAAGCAGCGGTCGGAAGACTATTCGCGCATGTTCGAGGCCGAGACGGCCCAGAAAGCCAACGCGCCGGCGGAACCGCCGGACGCCCTCGGCGGCCCATGCTGGCTGACCGAGAGCAGTGGAGTGCGGCACAACAGCACCTGCCGCTACTACAGGAAAAGCCGAGGCCGCCCCTGCGGAGAGAACGAGGGAAGGCCGTGCAAGCGGTGCGGAGGATGACGCGCCGGGGAGGATTCGCCATGAACCGACAGTTGCTCGATCGCCTCTTCGCCGAGAGCAAGATCAACGTCAAGCGAGCCAGCCTCTTCGATCAACCGCCCGCGTCTCTTTCCGCGAAGGTGGATTTCGACAAGGTCGAGGGCATGTTGCTCGGCCTTGCCATCGGCGATGCCCTGGGAGCGACCTCGGAGGGCATGACGCCCTCCGAACGCCGCACGCTGCATGGGGAAATCCGCGACTACCTGCCCAACAAATACTGCAAGAGGCCGATCGGCTTTCCAACCGACGACACGCAGTTGTCGTTCTGGCTGCTTGACCAGATGCTGGAAGATGGAGGCTTCGTCGGGGAAAACGTGGCCAGGAAGTTCGCATCGAGCGGGCGGATTTTTGGACTCGGGGGCACGGTCCGCGGCTTCCTGCGGAATCACGCCCAGGGAATCCCCTGGTACGAGTGCGGTCCCAAGTCCGCCGGCAATGGGGCCTTGATGCGGATTGCGCCGATCATCGTCCCGCATCTGCGCAGCGCGGACGCCGGACTGTGGGTCGATGCGGCCCTCTGTGCGATGATGACCCACAACGACGCCGGGTCCATCGCCGCATGCCTGGCCTTTGTCCAGATTCTCTGGGACTTGCTCGCGGCCGAATCGACGCCCGAACCGCTCTGGTGGCTCGACCGCTATCTCGGCGTGGCCCGAGACCTGGAGGGCGACACTCGCTATCTCGCCCGCAACCCAAACTACCCCGATTTCGAGGGTTCCATCCACGGTTTCGTCGATTCAGAGGTCCGCGAAGCCTTTCGCACGGGCAAGCCGACCGTCGAGGCCTGTGACTACTGGTATTCCGGCGCGTTTCTGCTGGAAACCGTTCCATGCGTGCTCTACATCCTCATGCGCCACGGCCACGATCCGCAAGAGGCGATCGTCCGCGCGGTCAACGACACCCGCGACAACGACACGGTCGCGGCCATCGTGGGGGCCGCCGCCGGGGCAATCCACGGCCGCAAAGCGCTGCCACAGCGCTGGATCGACGGCCTTACCGGACGAACCACGGATTGCGACGATGGCCGGGTCTTCGAGCTCATCCGGCAGGCGCGCCAGCGCTGGTGGACTTGAGGGGAGCGATCGGCCGTTTGGCGGCGCGAAGCGCGGTGGCCGGCCCACGCGGCAGGGTGTTCGAGGGATGCGAACTGGACGGCGCCGCCAGAGGCGGAGCGATCTCCGCGGGGGGAGGCCGTCAAGTGGCCATCGACTCGAGCAGGGCGACGAGTCCCGCGGGGACTGGCTTGTGTTTGCCGAATGTCTCTTCAAAGGGCGTCAAGACCAATTGACCGCCGATCTGGCCGGCCATCACACCCGTGCGACCTTGAAGAATGCTGCGGACGGCGAAGTCACCGAGGGTCGTTGCCAGGATTCTGTCGGCCGGGGCGGGCGAACCGCCCCGCTGGAGATGGCCGAGCGTGACCACCCGCATCGAGAACGGGCTGCCTGCGGCGACCAGGTCGCGTTCGAGCACCGCCGCCCCCCCATGCTCATCCCCCTCGGCAATCACGATCATAATCGACTTCTTGCCGCGCTCCTTCAACGCGTGCAATTGGCCAATGATCTGGGCAACGTCGGTCGGGGTCTCGGGCAGACAGGCGATTTCAGCCCCTCCGGCAAGCGCCGTGTACAAGGCGATGTAGCCGCTGTGGCGGCCCATCACCTCCACGAGGAACATCCGCTCGTGGCTCTCGGCGGTGTCGCGGAGCTTGTCGAGCGCCTCGACTCCGGTCTGCACCGCAGTGGCAAACCCGATCGTGTAGTCCGTGCCGACCAGGTCGTTATCGATCGTGCCGGGGCAGCCGACGATCAGGCCGCTCCAATGCTTGATCAGGTCCGCAGCCCCGCGGAAGGTCCCGTCTCCGCCGATCGGGATGAGTGCGTCGATGGCGTGTTTTCGCAGAATCGCGGCGGCCCTTGCCTGTCCGTGCGGCGCGCGGAACGCCTCGCTGCGGCTGCTCCGCAGGATCGTCCCTCCGAGCTTGGAAAGGTCGGAGACGCTGCGGGCGTTCATCGTTGCCTGTCCATCGGCGCCGACAAAGAAATCTTCATCCAACAGCCCCTGGTATCCGCGATAGACACCCACGACCTGGTGGCCGGCGCAGACGGCCGACCGGACGACGGCGCGCAGGCAAGCATTCATGCCCGGAGCGTCGCCGCCGCTGCAAAGCACGCCAATCCGCATCGCTTGTCACCTCCAGAGAGTCAAAGGGCCTCGATCTCCAGGGCATGTTGGGCCATGAACTGCCTGGCTTCGGGGCGCGTGAAGATGCTTTCGGTCGCGGTGATCGAGCGGACGCAGCTTGCGCCCAGGGCGCTTCCCCAGCGGAGGCACCCGGCCATGTCCTCGCCGGCGAGCAGGCCGGCAATGAACCCGGCGTCGAAGGCGTCGCCCGAACCGGTTCCGCCGACGAACTCGGTGGGATAGACGCCGGCGCGGAGGCGGCCGCCCTCTCCCACCAGCAGGCTCCCCGCCGAGCCGCGGGTGATGACGACGTTTTTCGCGCCCCCGGCGAGGAATTTCTCGGCCTGGGCCAGCGGGTCGTCCAGCCCGGTGATCAAGGCGGCTTCGTGGTCGTTGGGCATGAAGAAATCGGTCTCGGGAAGGATCTTCTCCAGCCGCTGCCAATAAGCGGAATCGCCGTAGAGGACGACATCCAGGACGGTTTTCGCACCATGGCTGCGGGCCTTGCGGAACAGCTGCACAAGGTCGTCCGATTCGAGTTTCGGCATCATGAAGTAGCCGCCGATGTACACGACTTTCGCCTGTTCGATCCATTCGTCGCTGATGTGGGCAACGCGGAACTGGGTGTTGGCGGCCGACGTGCTGATGAAGCGGCGATCCTCGCCGGCCACGTTGACGACCAGTGTCGCGCCGGACCCCCAGCCGGCCACCTGGTGGATCCCTCGGCTGTCGACCCGGTCGACCGAGAGGGCCTCGACAATGAAGCGGCCGAACGGATCGTCGCCGACGCAACCCGCAACGCCCACCTGGACGCCGACTTTGGCCAAGCCGAGCGCCGTATTCGATGCGCATCCGCCGAGGCTGAGTTGGACCCGGTCGGTCGAGACCAACTCCCCCGCGCTGGGCAGCTTCGCCACGGGCGCGCAAGCCACGTCGGCGAACAGAATCCCCGCACTCAAACAGTCAATCGCCACGGTAATCGTCCTAACTGGTCATGTCTAAGGAAGCTGTCGATTCGGCCCCCCTTCCACCTGGCCGGTTCAGCAACTCGGACCGTAAGAAGGCCATCCAAAGGGATTAGTGATAGCAGGCATTCAGGACTTTTTCCAGCCCCGGCGGGGAAAGCTGGCCGCGAGTCTCCGCCGGACCGGCCCCTTGCGGCGGACCGTAGGATGCGGTATCCCTTGATCCGATCGCCTCCGAAGGAATTCGCCGCTTGCACCGCGCCTGCCATGGTCGACCCATCGCTCCATCCCCTGGCGATTCCGCCAGAAGAGCTCTACCGGCAATGCCGAGTGGAGAGGCTGCGGCGCAGCGGGCCCGGCGGCCAGCATCGCAACAAGGTGGAAACGGCCGTCCGCCTGTTTCACCCGGCGACGGGCGTCTCGGCCGAAGCCGCCGAGCGAAGAAGCCAGGAGGAAAATCGCCGCCGGGCCTTGACGCGCTTGCGCGTGAACCTCGCCCTTCAGGTTCGCCGGCACGTGGACGAGGATCGCCAGCCGGGTCCGGCCTGGCGGGCAAGAATGGCCGGCGGAAGAATCCGGATCAGCCCGGAACACGAGGACTTTCCCGTGATTCTGGCCGAAGCGCTCGACTTCCTGGCTGCGCGGGAACACGACACCCGCCTCGCCGCAAACGCGCTCGGCTGCTCCGCGTCGCAACTGGTCAGACTGTTGAAACTCGAACCTCGGGCACTCGAACTGGTCAACCGTGCTCGGCAAGAGATTGGGCTGGCGCGGCTGCGGTGAGCGAAGTGACTGGTGGCCGCGCGGGTTTGTTCCGCGCTCCGAAGGGGGGAAAGCGACGATGAATCGTCGCACTCCAAAGGGGTGGTGTCGGCCGTCAAGCGTCGACGATTGGCTGCCGGCGGCGTGTTCGCCCTGATCTTCCTTCGTGGCCGATTCGCCCCCGCATTCGTTCGTAGACGAAGATCCCGGTCGCCACGCCGAGGTTCAGCGAGTCGGCGGCCGCCGCCATGGGGATCGTGATCCGCTCGTCGCAGCCGGCGAGCCATGTTTCGCTCAGCCCGGCGTATTCGTTGCCGATCATCAGGCCGGCCCGGTCGGGCCAGGCCACCTCCGGCAGGCGCCGGGCCGTGTCGTCGAGAACGGTGGCCAAGAGGCGGAACCGCCAGCGGCTCCTCAGGAGCTGGATGTCGGCGGCCAGGTCCGCGGAGCGTGTAAACGGAACCGTCAGCGCCCCGCCCATCGAGACCCGCAAGCCGCGGCGGCAGAGTGGGTCGCAGCTCTTCTGTCCCAGGAGGACGGCGTCGACCCCAAACGCGGCGGCCGTGCGAAAGACCATCCCCAGGTTTTCTGCCTGCGTTGTCTCCGGGCAGATGATCAGCGTCAGATCGTCCTCCTGTTCCAAGGGGGCCAGCAGGGCTTCGAGGGACGGCAGCGGCCGGCGGCGACCGACAGCCATCGCGCCGCGATGGAAGGGGAAGCCGGCAATCTGGGCGATCAGCCGCCTTGTGGCGACGTAGATGGGAATGCCGGGAGGGGCAAGAGCCCGCAGCTCTCCGGCAACGTCGTCGGCCGCGAAGATCGACTCGACCGGGTATTGGCTCGCCAGCAGCCGGCGGACGACGAGCAGCGCTTCGGCAATGAACAGGTTCTCACCGCGGAGCGTCCGCTCCCGCAGGTTCCGGTAGGCCGCCACCCGCGGGTCGTCAAGAGACTCGATTCGCTGCATCAGGTCGGCATTCCTGTCGGTCGAACGGCGCCGAGGCTGGCTCGAAGGAGACAGTCGCCATGAAGGCACGCATTCGGGCGATTTCCCGATCTTTGCGCAGCAATTCGATTGCGTCAAGGCGGTCGAGTGTTCAGGTCGTGAGCCGATTCCGCTGGGCCGTCGCGCGTGGTTCGGTTGGATCGAGTCTCTCGGCACTGGAAAGATTCAAGGCAAGCCAGGCCGACTGGCAATGGGGGGCTCGGACCACCCTGCGCGGTTGTTGCGCAGGGCGAACCGCGATAGACTGCTCGTGAGGCGTTTCAATCATTGAGGAGCTGTTCCCATGCGGATTTTCTGCCGTGGCGTCGCACTCGCCCTGTCTGTTACCGCTGCCTGCGCGGCTGGCGATCCGGAGGTGAAGACCGATTTCCGAATCGTGGAGCGGGGAGGGCGGTCGGCGGTCGAGGTGCTGGCCGGCAAGACGTTGCTGCTCACATCGCCCGCGGAGGGACTCTGGTCGGTTGCGACCGATTGGCGGGACGGCTGGCCCGCCGAGTGGCGTCACGCGGCTCCGCGGCAGGTGAGCCAGGCGGGGCCGTGGACGATCCTTGAAGGCTCGATCGAGACGGAGAAGGGCGCATGGCGGCTCCGCGACGCCTACCGCGAGCGCGGCCGGGCGGTCGAGTGCGTTCGCCGCTGGCAGTGGACGGGCAAGACAAGGGCTGAAAAGACGACGCTGGCGGTCCGTTGGCGGGCGCCGAAGGCCAAGGGGCAGATTCTCTTGCCGGGCATCGTGTATTATGGCAACCCGTCGGGCGCTCGGAGCCAGCGAACGCCTGTCTTTTCCCCCGACGCGCCGCTGGCGATCTTCGAGGAGCACCGCTACCCGCTGCCGTTCGCTTCGCTGGAGTGGGTTTCGGGCAAGCGCCGCGTTGGGGCGGCCCTGCACAGCCTCCCCTCTCCCGTCCCCTGCGGCAACTTGCCGGACCAGTGGTGGTCGCTGGGCGCTGACGCGTCGGCGGATTCAACCGAGTTGGTGTTGCTTTCCGGGCCGTGCGCCTCGAATGGGCGGCAGAGCGTCGTCAAGGCGGTCCAGCCGGGATTTCTGCCCTACGATGAAGCCTGGTTGGAACTCGAACCCGGCGCCGTGATCGAAAAGACGTTTCGCCTGGAGGTCTATCCGGTCGAGCGGGAAGGCTCGGGTTTCCGCCGCCCTCTGTGGACTTCGCTGGACCTGTTCCGCCCCGAGCAGGTTGAAGAGTTTCCCACGTTCGGCGCGATTCTCGAGGCGAAGTACCGCTTTGCCAGGCAGCGCTGGCACGAGGCGGACGGGGCGAGCGGCTTCAAGAAGTATCCGGATCGGCCGTTCTTCGTGATCGGCTGGTGCGGCCAGGCCGCCGCGCCCGGCTACGCGCTGCAAGTTCTCGCCGATCGGCTCGGCGATCCGGGCGCCCTGGCGATGGCCCAGAGGTCGCTCGACTTCCTTTCCACGGCCGAGTTCTACGAAGGCGGTTTTCACACCTGGTACAACTACGAGGAGAAGCGCTGGAGCCACGACGAACCGCTCTCGCAGGGGCAGGGAATGCTCAACTTCGCAAGGGCTGTCCGCGCGGGCCGGAAGTCGGGCCGCGATACCTCCAGGTGGGAGGCCTTCCTGGCCCGTGCGAGCGACTTCCACGCCCAGAGAATTCTACGCGACGATTGGCGGCCGCGGTCGACCGATGAAGGCTTCTTCATCGCGCCGCTCTCTCTGGCCGCGGAACTGTTCGGCAGCGAACTCTGCCGCAGGGCGGCGATCCGGGCCGCGGAGCACTACGCCGAACGGCACCTCCAGATGCGCGAACCCTACTGGGGCGGCACCCTCGACGCGAAGTGCGAGGACAAGGAGGGGGCCTATGCCGCGTTTCAGGGCTTCTTGGCGGTCTATGCACTTACCGGGGAAGACCGATTCCTCCAGTGGGCCAGGCACGCCTGCGACGTCGTGCTTACCTACCTTGTCGCCTGGGATATCGATCTGCCGGCCGGGCGTTTGCGCAACCACGCCTTCAAGACCCGCGGATGGACGGTCGTCTCGCCTCAGAACCAGCATATCGACGCCTACGGCGTGCTGATCGCGCCCGACGTCTACCGGCTGGGACAGATTCTCCAGGACGATCGACTGAAGCGGCTGGGCCTGTTGATGTTTCGCAGTTGCGGCCAACTCCTCGATCCCTACGGAAGCCACGGCGAGCAGCCCCAGCACACCAACTACGCCCAACGGGGCCGCGTGGAGAGCGTGTTTGGCCTCCGCGGAGGATACGTGGAGGATTGGACCGTGTTCTGGCTGACAGCCCATTTCTTGAACGCGGCAGCGCGGTTCGAGGAGCTGGGGGGTGTGGATGGGCAGTAGGGAGAGGGTTCAGGGGATGAGGGTTCAGGGTTCGGGGTTCAGCCTCTCCGCCCCATCTCGTTCCCAAGCTGGAGCTTGGGAACCGGGGGAAGAGGTCGCTGGGAGGATTGTTTCAGAGCCCAAATGGAGTACAATCCAAGCCGTGCGGCGCTCTCGAACACCTGCGGTGTTCGGATCGAGCCTGGCGATCAATCCGAGGCTGCGCTGCGCGCGAGGTGGGCCGCAATACTTGACGCCTTCGGCGTGGAAGGATTGGGGTTTTTTGCCGTGGCGAGTAGTGCTGTGCCTCCGGCGTGGAATTGACCTGTTTGACTGAGAAGGGATATCACCGTGGCAGCAGAACATAGCGCACCGAGTCTCTGGGACGGCAACCTCCCCAAGATTGGCATCCGCCCGACGATTGACGGACGTCGGGGCGGAGTCCGCGAATCGCTCGAAGAACAGACGATGAGCCAGGCCAGGTCCGTGGCGGCCTTTCTCACGAAGAACCTCCGCTATCCCAACGGCAAGCCGGTCGAGTGCGTCGTCGCCGACACGTGCATCGGCGGCGTGGGCGAGGCGGCGGCGACGGCGGAGAAGTTCGCCCGGGCCAACGTCGGGATCTCGCTGACGGTGACGCGAAGTTGGTGCTATGGCTCGGAGACGATGGACATGGACCCGCACACGCCGAAGGCCGTCTGGGGGTTCAACGGCACGGAACGTCCCGGGGCGGTCTACCTGGCCGCCGCGCTCGCCGCCCACAGTCAGAAGGGGCTGCCGGCCTTCGGAATCTACGGCCGCGACGTCCAAGACCTGGACGACGCGTCGATCCCGCCGGACGTGGCCGCCAAGCTGCTCCGCTTCGCCAAGGCGGGGATCGCCGCCGCACTGATGCGGGGCAGGTCGTATCTGGCGATGGGGGGCACCTCGATGGGCATCGCCGGATCGGTGATCGATCCCGGGTTTTTCGAGAACTACCTGGGCATGCGCTCCGAGGCGGTCGACATGACCGAGTTCATCCGCCGCATGGACCTCGGCATTTACGACAAGGCGGAATACGATCGCGCCTTGGCCTGGGTCAAGGCCAACTGCCCGGAAGGCAAGGATTTCAACAGCCCGGAGAGCCGGCGGAGCCGCGAGCAACTCGACCGCGATTGGGAGACCAGCGTGAAGATGGCGCTGATCGCCCGCGACCTGATGGTCGGCAACCCGGCCCTCGACAAAGCCGGCCACGGGGAAGAGGCGCTCGGCCACAACGCGATTTGCGCCGGGTTCCAGGGCCAGCGGCAGTGGACCGACTATTACCCCAACGGCGACTTCATGGAAGCGATTCTCAACTCGTCGTTCGACTGGAACGGCCGGCGGACGCCCTATGTCCTGGCCACCGAGAACGACGCCCTGAACGGCACGACCATGCTCTTCGGCCACTTGCTGACGAATACCTCGCAGATGTTCGCCGACCTGCGAACCTATTGGAGCGCGGATGCCATCGAGCGGGTCAGCGGCGTGCGGGTCGAGGGCGACGGCGCCGGCGGGGTCCTGCACCTGATCAATTCCGGTTCGGCCACGCTCGACGCCACCGGGCGGCAGACGATCGGCGGCAAGCCGGCAATGAAGCCGTGGTGGGAAATCACCGACGCGGAGGCGAAGGCCTGCCTGGAGGCGACCACCTGGCACGCGGGAAGCACGGGCTACTTCCGCGGCGGCGGCTGGTCGAGCCATTTTCTCACCCGCGGCGGCATGCCCGCCACGATGGCCCGGATCAATCTGGTCAAAGGCCTCGGTCCGGTGCTGCAATTGGCTGAAGGGGTGACCGTCGAACTCCCGCCGGACGTTGACGAGAAGCTCCAACTGCGGACCGACCCGAGCTGGCCGACGACCTGGTTCGCCCCGCGACTGACGGGCAGCGGCGCTTTCCGCGACGTCTACTCGGTGATGAACAACTGGGGCGCCAACCACTGCGTGATGAGCTACGGGCATATCGGGGCTGACTTGATCGCCCTGGCCTCGATCCTGCGGATTCCGGTCTTCATGCACAATGTGCCGCCCGAGGATATCTTCCGCCCCTCGGCGTGGAACGCCTTCGGCACCGCGGATCCGGAAGGGGGCGACTTCCGGGCGTGCGCTGCCTATGGGCCGCTCTACGGCTAGCCGTTGACCCATCTCCCCTGGTTCCCAAGCTCCAGCTTGGGAACCGGGAAGGGTTCAGGGTTCCGTCTTCCATGTTTTCTTGGTTCCCAAGCTCCAGCTTGGGAACGAGGTGGGGCGGAAAGGCTGAACCCTTAACCCGGCCCCTGCTACTTTCCATCACGGCCGCTTCCCGCCGCGATGCTCGGCGGCAATCGCGCAAAGGGCGCC
The DNA here is from genome assembly GCA_012744395.1 of Pirellulaceae bacterium. Classification (GTDB taxonomy): domain Bacteria; phylum Planctomycetota; class Planctomycetia; order Pirellulales; family Thermoguttaceae; genus JAAYCB01. The sequence goes on along the minus strand of JAAYCB010000442.1, from coordinate 9,979 downwards.
GGCCAGCCGCCGATATTGCTCGACCGAGTTGTAGGCTTGGGCGGAAACGCGCACCCAGAGTCGTGGCGGGCCGGGCCAATGATAAACCGGTGCCTCGATGCCGAACTGCTTGAGCAGCCGGTTCTGCACCGGGTGGCAGCGGAACACGTTCGCGCCGGCCGTCTCCTCGCGCCCCAGCGGCACGGCGGCCATCGCTCCGAGCATCGTCTCTGGACACGGCGGCTCCGCGCCGAGCGCTTCGCAGAGGACGCGGCGGGCTTCGCTGGCGAGCAGGTGATTGTGCCGCATCAGCCCGCCGATGCCGCCGAACAGGCCGTCCAGGAAACGCAAGGCGGCCGGCAGGCACAGCCAGGGCGTGGGATCGACGGTCCCCGCCCAGTCGAATTCCTCATACAGCCGGCCGCGCTCGGCTCGGATCGTGTTGTAGCCGTGGCTGATGACCGCCGGATGAATGGCCGCTTGCCGGTCGCCGCGGATGTGCAGGAAGCCCGCGCCTTTCGGGCAGCAGAGCCATTTGTGGCAGTTGCCCGCGTAGTACGCCGCCCCGACGCGCTCGATGTCGAGCGGGATCATGCCGGGAGCGTGGGCCCCGTCGACGAGCGTGTCGATTCCCCGGTCGGCGAGCAGGTGGACGATCCGCGCGATCGGCAAGACCAGCGCCGTCGGACTTGTCACGTGGTCGAGCATCGCCAGCCGGGTTCGATCGGAGGCCGCCGCGAGGATCGCATCGACGGCCTCGTCTTCCGCTGCGATCGGCATCGGGACGCGGGCCACGACCACTCGGGCGCCGCTTGCACGGGCCACGTATTCAACCACATTCCGGCAGGCATTGTAGGCGTGATCGGTCACGAGCAGCTCATCGCCCTGGGCAAACCGCAGCGATCGCAGCACGGCGTTGACGCCCTCGGTGGCGTTGCGGACGAAGACCAGGTCCTCCGGGGCGGCGCTGAGCAGGCCGGCCAGCGCGTTGCGGGCGGCATCGAGAAGCGGTTCCCGCTCGCGAAAAAAGAATCGCACCGGCTCGCGCTCCATCTGAAGCCGGAATTCCTCCTGCGCTGCGAGCACCGCACGCGGGCAGGCCCCGAACGCGCCGTGGTTCAACTGCGCCACGTCTGGATCCAGCAGCCAGTGGCGGGCGTGGCGTGGCGGGCCGTCGGCAGATTCCGATTCGTGCATGTCCTGGCTCTCCTTGGACGCGGCGGTAGAGCGCCGTCCCCGGCGGTGGCAGTCCCGGCAACCGTCAGGCCGGAGAAAACATGCCAGGCATAGGGTAGCCACATTCAGCGGCGCCGGCAATCGGGCCGGTGTCCTGCCACCAGCCGTCATCTCCCAATCCGGTTGACCCATGCCAAGGCCTCAAACATACTGGCAAATTGGCACTTTTTAGAAACGTCCAGGCTGCGGCCGCGACGGCCCGGCGGGTCCGCTTGAGCGGTCCGCCGCGGATGATCTCCAACGAAGATGAAGAAACCAGCCGGCACGATTGCCACGATCGACACGTCGCGGCAGGTTCAGGCTTCCCCGCCGGAATCCGCAGCGGACCGGTCCACCCCCTCGCTTGGCGCTACCCTTGCCGCGCTGACGCTCCTCTGCGCATCGTGGATCGTTTCCGGTGGATGCGGACTGGTCGGGCGGCCCTTGGGTCACGCCCTGGCTTGGCTGGCCACCGCGCTGGTTGCGGTGGCGCTGCCACGGGGGGCCGGAACGGGTTGGCAGGGCCGGCTGGTCCTGGCCCTGGGCATCGCCGCGGCCGTGATCCTCAACGCTTCGCACAACGAGGTGGTCAACCTGCTGGGGCTGGCAGTGCTTGGCGGCGCGGCCTGCGCGGCCGGCCCGGCCGGTTGGCTGGCGCGGCGGCTGCTGCCCGCGGCCACCGCAGGGCCGCGCGATGCGCCGCCGCCCGGCGGTTGCCCGGTGGACTGGCGGGTAATCCGGATCGCAAGCCACGCGGTGATGTTGCTGGCGGTTTACCGCTTCGCGCTGGCGGCGATCCCCTGGGTCTGGCATCTGGCCGATTGGGCGGGCTCGCTGGTCGGCGACCTGGCCGCCGCTCTCTGGTCTCGGCCGATTTCGGTCGGGGCGACCTACGCCGGGCTCGATCATCTCGTGCTCATGGCGGCGCTGGTCGCCGGCTGGCTGCGGGACGCGCCGCGGCCTCGCCTCCGCCGGGCGATTCTGGCCGTTTCCGCGATCCTCTCGGGCCAGATGTTGTACTTGCTCTGCCTGTCCTTTGCCACGGAATTGGCGGCAGCGCTGCCCGCAGCGCCGGCCAGGCCGCCGGCCGATCTGTATGTGCCGCCCGACTGGTTCTGGGGCGACGCCGCGCGGAGCCTTCTGCCCTGGAATCTGCCGATCCTGGCCGTGGCCTGGCAGCTTGCGGTCGCCGCCGCGATGTTGCGCTGGACGCGGTGGACTGGCGAGCGGGAGGACGCCGCGGCGGAAATCGCAACGACCCCAGAACCGGCAGGCGAAAACCGCATGAAAGCGAGGCGGGGCCGGCCGCGGGCCGCAGTGCACACCCCAAGCTCCTCCGCAAATGACTGGCTGGCCTGGGTTCCGGCGGGCCTGGCGCTGGTCTTGCCGCTTGTGGCGGTGTTTTCCCCGGGCGGGGCCGACCTGGCCGGCAAGACAGTCCTCGTCTTCGACCAGGGGGTTATTGACTGGGATATGCCCGAGCACGGCCGCTACGGCGCCGATTCGGCCGGCCGGTTCGGCATGCTTCCGGCGTTTGTCGAAAGTCTGGGGGGGCGGCTCGTGCGTTCCCACAAGCTGGAGGAAGCGGAACTGGCCGCTGCCGACGTGCTGCTGCTGCTGCATCCCAACCAGCCGTGGCCCAAGGAAACCCTCGAAAGGGTCTGGGATTTCGTCCGCCAGGGCGGCTCCCTCCTGGTCACCGCCGGTCCCCGGCTGCAAGACGCCCAGGGGGCCAGTTCGTTCAACGAGGTCCTCCAGCCGCTCGGCATGGAGGTGCGGTTCGACACGACAGTCAGCGAGACGGAGTCCTGGCGCCAAGCCATCGCGGCGGCGGCTCATCCTGCGACCCTCGGTCTCCGCGGCGATCGCGACCGGTTTGGGATGGCGATGGCCGCCTCGATCGACATCTCCCGGCGGGCCTGCCCGATTCTTGTCGGGCGCTGGGGCTGGAGCGATCCGGGGAGCGATTTTCTGTTGACCAACCGCGCCGCCTGGGACGCCGGAGAACGGCTCGGCGATCTGGTGCTCGCCGCCGAGCGGCGTGTCGGGCGGGGCCGCGTCATCACACTTGGCGACAGCGGGTGTCTGACCAATTCGGGCAGCGTCCGCGCTTTTCGCTTCACGGGCCGCCTGCTGGCCTACCTGGCCGACAAAGCGCCGTCGCCCCAGGTCTGGTGGCGACAGTTGGGCGGGTTGCTTGCCGTCCTGTGCTTGTGCGGTTTTGTCGTCCGGGGAGCCCGGCCGGAAGCCGCGGCGACATCCGCACTGCTCCTGGCCGGGGCGCTCCTGGCCGCCGAGTCGATCAGTTGCCGGGTGTGGGAGGTCTTGCCCGACGGCCGCCGCCAGACGCCCAACAACCTTGCCTATCTGAGCGCGTCGCACTTGGAGGCTTACGCCGAGTCGCCGTGGGCTCCCGAGGGGATCGACGGGTTGGCGTTGACCTTGATGCGCGAGGGATTCCTCGTGCTGCTCGCCGACGACCTGTCTCCGCAACGGCTCCAGCGCGCGGCGATGCTGCTCTGCGTCGCGCCCGCCCGCGAAGTGACCGCCGCCGAACAGGCCGCTGTCGGCCAGTTCGTCGAGCGGGGCGGCGTGCTCGTCGCCATGGCGGGCGCCGTGGAGGGGCGGAACACCCGATCGATCCTCGAACCCTTCGGGCTGGGCACGTCAACCGCCTTCCACCGGCCGGGCGCCGGGGGGGAAGACGCCGCCCCGATCGGCTGCATTTATCTGCCCTATCCGGAGACGGAGAATTTCCGCTCGACCGTTGTCTTCTATGCGGCGTGGCCCGTTCACATCCACGGGCAGTCTGCCCGGACGATCGCTTGCACGGAAGACAAGCGACCGGTCGTCGCCGCGTCGGCGAAGGGCAAGGGGTTTGCCGTGGTCATCGGCGACACCTGCTTCGGCCTGAACAAGCTCCTGGAGAATGCAGACGGCGATGCGCTCGTCGGCGAGCGGGTGAATGCCAACTTCTGGCGGTGGTTGGTCGGCAGCCTGCCCGGCCGGCGGCCCTGGCGGCCGCCCGCCTATCACCCGGACACGGCGAGCGCCAACGCAGCCGCGGAGAGGCCGGATGCCGCGGGATCGGACGAGCGGGAGGAGGCGCAGCGATGATGCGCAACTGGATCGCCGTGGCCCTGCTGAGCCTCTCCTGGATGCTCGGGTTGGAGTACTACGGGGCGCCGAACGGGTGGCTCTGGACGCTCGCCGTGGTTGCAGCCGCCGGATTGCTCGGCGAACTGCCCGGCAGCCGCCCGAGCCGGACCGACGCGGTCCTCGCCGCGGTCCTGGCGGCGCCGGTCGTCTGGCTGGCGCCGTGGCCCTATCGGTTGATCCCTCTGGCGCTTGCCCTGGGCCTGTGCCCCTTCGCGCTGGGGCGTCCGCCGCGGTTTGTCGCCGCGCTGGGATGGGGCGCGGTCCGCTCGAGCGCGATCCTGGCCGCTCAAGCGGTTGCCCTGCGCGGCTACGCGCTGATCACCGCCCGCAGCCACGATCTGCCCTGGCCGGGCGCCGAGATCGTGGCCCTCGCCGCGCGCCTGGTCGGCGCCGAGGCGTCGGCCGACGGGGCGAATGTCGCCATCTTCTCGACTTCGGGACCACAGCGCCTCGCCGCCACCTGGGAGCTGGTCTTCGATCCGGTCACCCTCGGCCTGGCCGTGGGAGGGGCCGTGCTGGCAGCCCTCTGGGCGTGGGAAGACCGCCGTTCGCACGCGCCCGCGGATGCGGCCCCGGCCGGGCTCTCCGCGCGCCGGCCGCGGTTGTCCTCGGCGTGCCGGAGCTGGCTCGGCCTGCTCGCCCGGCTCGTGCTTGTCGTGCTGGCCTGGACGCCGATCCGGCTGGCGCTGCTGCTCGGATGGTTCCTGCATCGGGAGATGCGCGCCCCGGCCGATTGGAAGCTGACCGTGATGAACCAGTTCCTCAGCCCGTGGGTGCTGGCGGCGGCCTCGTCGGGCGCCGTGGCGGGGGCCTGGTGGTTCGTCGGCCGCCAGCCCGGCGGGGCGGCGCGGGAAGAAGAAGGGGAAGAGCCGCGGCTCCGCCCCCGGCTATGTGCGGTGTTGGCCCTTGCGGGCATCACCTTCGCCGGTTTTCTTCTGGTGCGGCTCGATCCGGTGGGGAAGCCCCGGGGCGGCCGGATCGCGTTCGTCGAACGCCATTCCGACTGGGAGCCGACCGACCGGCCATATGATACCGAGTCGTACGGGCACGACCCCTCGTACAGCTACACGAACATCTACCGGTTCTGCGGCCAGTATTTCGACGTCTCGAGGATCGGCGACGAGGAGCAGATCGATGCTGGGAGGCTCGCCGAGTGCGATGTGCTGGTGATCAAGAACCCGACGGAAGCCTATTCGCCCGAGGAGATTCTCGCGGTCCACCGGTTTGTCGACAACGGCGGCGGGCTGTTGCTGATCGGCGAACACACCGACATCGACCGGATGAGTACGCATCTGAACCGGATCACCGCGCGGTTCGGGTTCAAGTTCCGCCCGGACATCCTCTTCAGCGTTGAAGACCCCTACGTGCAGCACGTCGCGCCGCGGATGCTTCCCCACCCGGCCGTGCGCAACGTGCCGCCGATGATGTATGCCGGCTCGTGTTCGATCGATCCGGGTTGCAGCCTGGGGCGGATGGCGGTCTGGAACACAGGCCTCTGGAGCCTGGGCGCCAATTACAACGCGAGCAATTTCTTTCCCGAGGCGCAATACTGGCCCGAGATGCGCTACGGGGCGTTCATCCAGCTCTGGGAGACGCGCTACGGCCGGGGGCGCATCCTGGCGTTCACCGACTCGACGATCTTCTCGAACTTCAGCACGTTTGAGCCGGGCAAGGCGGAACTGATGCTCGACATGCTCGCCTGGCTGAACAGCCGCGGGATGTTCGACTCGGCCGCGATTCGTCTCCTCGTCCGCTTGGCCGGGCTGGCCCTGCTGGGGGCGGCGGCCTGGTTGGCCGCGGCAAGCCTCCAACCCTCTGGCGGGCGATGGCTCGTGTGGTTCGGGTGCGGGCTGCTCGGTTTCTCCGCCGCCGCGGCGGTTCTGGCCGCATCGTCGCGGGGCGGCTTACCCGAGCGCAAGCGGCCCCTCGTGCGCGTCGTCCTCGATCGAACCGTGTCGCGGGTGCCGCTCTCGGCTGGCGGGTTCACCAGGGATCCCTTCGGATACGGACTGGTCGAGCAATGGATTCCGCGACTCAGACACTACACGGTTCGCGCCGAGGGGAGCGAGGCCTTCTCCGGCGACGTGCTGCTTGTCCTCTCGCCGACCGGGTCGGTCAGCGAGACGTATCGCCGGCAACTGGTGCAATACGTCAGCGAGGGCGGCAAACTGATCGTCTTCGATTCGCCGGACGTTGTCGGCACGACGGCCAATAGCCTGCTGTGGCCGTTCGGACTGGCCAGTTACCATGCCACCGCGGCCGCAGGCCGGATTCTGCTCGATCAGCAGTGGCCCGGACTGGTCGTCCAGGCGACCTGCGAGATTGCCGGTGGAGAGCCGCTGATGTGGGTTGACAAGACGCCCGTCGCCGCCAGGGCGGCGTTCGGCAAGGGGAGCGTGACCGCGATCGGATTCGGGTCGTTGATGAATAACCAGAACATGGGAGGGCATTGGATGGCCGAGCCGGGGCCCTACCAGCGGGCGGTGTTCAACGTGCTGTATGAGGTGATCGACTCGGTTGTCGAGGGCCGCCCGATGCGCCCGCGAGGACCAGCCTGGCAAGAAGGGGAGTCCGCGCCGCGCCGCCCGTCGGAGTAACCATCAGCGCTCCTGGCAGGGCGGCCGCCGTTTTGGGCGGGAGCCCCGGCGCCGGGGGTGACCGGCGCTGCGCGACCGCGTATACTTGGGGGCACGATGGACACGCCGCCGCGATTTGGAAATACCCAACCGGCGTCGATTGCCCGCAGGCCACGATTTCCGAGAGGCTCGAGCCATGTCTCCCGATCCGTCCGAGTTGACGTTTCACAAGATCCAGGAGCAGCACCGGCGGTTGGCGGACCTCTTGAAGCGGATCGAGACGCTGCTCGAGCGGCGTTCCGGTCCGCCTCAAGAGGTCGTCCAGCTGCTTGGCCAATTGGGGGACCAATTGGTCAAGCATTTCGAAACGGAAGAGACCGGCGGTTATTTCACGGAGGCATTGCTCCATGCGCCGCAACTGGTCGCGCGGGCCAACGCGCTGATGCTCCAGCACCCGAAGATGACGCAACGCTCCAGGGAGCTTGGCGGCGCCGCTGATCCGGAGACTTCGCCCGAGGCGTGGTGGGAGCAGACAAGGGAGCGATTCGCGGCCTTCCGCGCGGAACTGCACGAGCACGAACGGGCGGAAGACGGCCTGATCCAGGAAGTCTACATGCGGGACATTGGATCGCACGACTGAGGCATAGGTCATAAGGATAAGACGATGGTCAAGCGGACTTGGCGGATTGTGGTTGCCCTGTTGACGGTTTGCCTTTTCGGTTCTCGGCTTGCCGCCGCGGCCGAGGCGCCGGGCGTGAATCAGTCGCCGCGCGAGATTCCCGTCGCCTACCAGGTTGACGTTGCGGTGCTTGGCGGCGGGTGCGGAGCGGTTGCCGCCGCCGTCGCCGCCGCGGAGTCGGGGGCGAAGGTGTTTCTCGCCGCTCCGCGCCCCTATCTGGGCGACGACATGGCCGGCATGTTGCGGCTCTGGCTCGAAGAGGGCGAAGAACCGCAGGCAGGGCTGGCCGAGCGGCTCTACCACGATCCGGTCGAGGCCTTCGGCGGCCGGCATCCCGACGCCCTGCCGCTGACCTATGCGGCCAGCGTCCCCAGCGCGGGCGTCCACAAAGACAGCACCCCGCCGGGCAGACTCACCGACGGCCAGTGGTCCGATGCCACGTCCGAGAGCGTGCAGTACGACAGCGACGTCACGATTACCGCCGACTTGGGCGCGGTCAACGAGATCCGCCAGGTGCGGCTGATGGCGTTCTTCCGTTCGTCGGGGCAGAATTTCATGGTCCGCGACGTGGCGGTCTCCGTCTCCGACGACAAGCGGACCTGGCGGTCGATCGGCACGGTCGAGCGGACTTCGACCGAGGATGTCTCGATTCTGAGCGTCGACGTGGGGCGCGCCGCGCGCTACGTCAAGCTCGACGTCCGCAAACCCGAGGAGATCAGCCGCGTCCTGCTCGGCGAGATCGAGATTCTCGGCCCGTCTCGCGGCCGCCCGGCGGAGGAATCGCTTTCCCGGCCGCCCCGCCCGATGCACGTCAAGCGGGTGCTCGACAACGCCTTGCTGGAAGCCGGCGTGCAGTTCCTTTACAGCTGCCAGCCGACCGACGTGCTTGTCGACGCGCGGGGGCGCGTCGCGGGGATCGTGATGGCCAACCGCGCGGGCCGGCAGGCCGTGATCGCCAAGACGGTGATCGATGCGACGAGCCGCGGATCCGTCGCCCGCATGGCCGGCGCCAAGTTCCAGCCCTTCCAGCCCGGCGAGCACGTCTTCCGGCGCGTGGTCATCGGGGGCGAAGTCCGCAGTGCGGATAACATGACCGCCCGGATCGTCGGGCGGCCCTACCAGGGGCCCTATCCGAATCGGGCGAAGACTTCCAGCGGCGAGTTCTCGATCATCGAGTACACGATCCGCCTGCCGATGCCCGACGACAGCCCCGCTGCCTGGGCGGCCGCCGATCAGCGGGCGCGGACGCTGACCTATCACCCCGAGCAGCAGTTCACCTCCGACGAACTGTTCCACGTGCCGACCGATCCGCTGCGGTCGGTGGCCGGGCCGCAGGCCGGCGAGTCGATGCCGATCGATGCCTTCCGCCCGGCCGGCGTCGACGGGGTCTATCTGCTCGGCGCCAGCGCCGAGGTCTCCCGCGAGCAGGCCGAGCGACTGCTCCGCCCCCTGGCGATGATTGACCTGGGGGCCCGGATCGGCGCGGCCGCGGCGGCGGACGCCGCCAAGGCGCCCGCCCCCGACAACGTTGCCGTCCGCGCCGCGGCGGCCGGCAAGCCGCGGGCCGAGGGCGACGTCGCCGAGCGCCTCGGCGGCGTCCGACCGGTGGATCAGGGCCTGCCGACCGTCTCCCAGGCGGCCGCGTCCCTGCCGGTCCTGGGCCGCTGCGACGTGCTCGTCGTCGGCGGCGGCACGACCGGGGCGCCGGCGGGAATCGCCGCCGCCCGCCAGGGCGCGAAGACGCTCGTGGTCGACTATCTCTACGAACTCGGCGGCACGGGAACGGCCGGAGCGATCTCGGTCTACTACTGGGGCAACCGCGTCGGGTTCAGCGCAACGGTCGAAGGCGGGCTGAGTTCCTGGGTCGTCGAACAGCGGAAGGAGTGGTGGCGGCGCGCGCTTCTCGACGCCGGCGCGGAAATCTGGTTCGGCACCGTCGGCTGCGGCGTCTTCAAGGAGGGCAGCCAGGTCAAAGGCGCGGTCGTCGCCTCGACCTGGGGCCGCGGCGTGATCCTCGCCGACGTGGTCATCGACACCACCGGCAATTCCGACCTGGCCGCCGCCGCCGGCGCCGGGGTCGACTACACCGACGAGCGCGAACTGGCCATGCAGGGCACGGGACTACCGGGCCGGCGACTCGGCGAGACCTACAACAACACGGATTTCACGATCGCCGATGAGACCGACATGGTCGATATGTGGCACCTGTTCGTCTACTCCAAGGACAAGTATCCCGACGCGTTTGACCACGGCAAGCTGATCGACACCCGCGAGCGGCGGAGGATCGTCGGCGATTTCACGATGTCGCTCCTCGACCAGTTCAACCTCCGCACCTACCCCGACACGATCCAGATCGCCTACAGCAATTTCG
>JAAYCB010000441.1 GCA_012744395.1 Pirellulaceae bacterium | reverse complement strand
GTGAAAACGATCGAACGTACCTCGCGTTTCTTCCTGCCGGAACCTGTAGATATGCGCGTGACGCTTCGTTTTTTCGCAACTCCGTTTGGTCGGTCAATCATCAAACCCGAGTCCACCAATTTGGCAAGGTTGGCAATCGTGTTGCCGCGTCCTTGTAGAAATGTCAGTGCTTCCGCCATGCGCCAGACTGGATTCGGTTGGTTGCGATCGTTCCGGAGAATCTCCGCTGCGTCGGCATAGTCGTCTTCAAAGGATTCGGCGAGGCGCTGCGCGTGAAGCTCGAGAGCGTAGTGGACATCGCGGGCTTGATTATGTCGGCCGTGCAGTAGATCACCGAGCAGGTTGACCCACTCGGTTGCGTAGGGACGGTATTGAATGTCGAGCTTCCTGAGCGTGGGGTCGTAGCGGGCCTCGTGATCCAGCAGCCGCAGGGCCATCAGAACCACTGGCACGCGTTCCACGCGCCGCATGAAGTCGTCCATGGACTGTTCGGCCACGGCCCGCAGCGGGCGATGGACGCCATTCGCACAATCGACGAACAGTTCGGACGGTGCCTGATCCGCTTTGGAGCGGATCGCGCCGGTATCGACCCACTCGAACAGCAGTTCGATCACGCTCGTGAGAATCGTTGTCAGCCCCACTGCCATACAGGCTTCCAGCATCTCCACAAACGTGTGGCGCGGGATCGCGTCCGAGTAGCCGCGAATGAAGTGTCGCAGGTCTTCGGAAAAGTGACGCGCCGCCAGCTCGGCGATCGGACGCTGATTCGAAATTCGATCGCCGCCGCTCTCTTTTCCCCGCAGCTTGTCGGGCGCCTGGCCGAGTTGCTGAGCCAGACGAATCATCAGCAACTGGTCGATTCCCACTTCGGCCGATTCATCAAACCGATCCGATGTGTGACTGCTGAGCTCCCCTTTCTTCTCAAGCTGAACAACGCCCTTGTGAAACACCCTGAGAAGCAGATTGTCCTCGAAACCGCGCCCCACGGCGAACCATGTCTTGTCGTTGTCGCTGTTCTGTTCGACGCAGAATCCCTCTTGGTCAGCCAGCACGGCAACGAGCATCTCGGGCACGAACCGGAGGTTTGCGATCGGTTGCGGCAGGTCGATCCAGCTCGCCATGTAATGAGGCGGGGCAACGCGAAGGACGGGTTCCTGCCGTCCCAGGGCGCGGTTCCTGTTCTCCAGGCAGAACGACAGAAGCAGGTCGCCAAGAACGGCCTTTTCGACATCGCCTTCAAATCCGCCGAACGCATCCTCCTGTGCCAGCACCGACGCCACCCGCTCAATCGTCGCGGCTTTGTTCCGCTCGCTCGGCGCGCCATCGCCTCCGAACGTCTGGGAAAAACGGCCTTTGCCACGACGGTGGCCAAATCGGAACATGTAGAACACGGCAGGCAGCACGGCAGGCAGATCAAAGGCCTGCACGCTGAGCGGCAAGACCTTGTCATAGTTCCCTGTCCAGATCGCCTTCGTCATGGCGCGCCCGAGAACCTCATCGACAATCGCGCGGGCGGTCTGGCCCGAACTGCTGCGGCTCATGATGTCACCCCCGTCACGATCGGGCTGATCTCGATTTTCTGCCGGACGCCCTCGGGAGTGTTGTGAATCGCCGCGGCGAGCCGATAAATCTGTTCGTCATTCATCGGATTCCATGCCAGCAATTCCCGCTGGTCCTCGCGAACCAGCCGCTGCACGAAGATCGACAGGTGCGCGAACGTGTCGTCGGTGGACACGTCGCCCAACTGATAGCCGTCGGCCAGCTCCAGCAGGAGATGAAACAGGTCCGCACCGAGCGGCAACCGCTCCTGCTTGCCGTCGCGATACCGGTAAATCAACGCCACCTGCCGATGCAGCCGCTCGATGCCCTCGGTCTCGGGCGGTAGCTCGGGCTCCAGCTGGAAATTGGCCAGCGGTTTTTCAACCCAAAAGGCGGTTTCTGTAGGCGTCCGCGGAGTGATTCGCAGCGGCACGACGCCCGGTCGGTCAAGCGCCTGTGGCGGCAGATCCTCCAGCCGTGAAATGCCCGCACAGAGTCGCCGCGTGATGCCAGCCAATTCCGCCGGCTCGTGGATCAGCGGAACGCGACGGAATTCAGCTGTGTGGCTCCCGCGCGCCAAATCCAATGCGTCCGTCGGTTCATCGGTATTTCGAAGCACCTGCTTCAGGTCATCCTCCGTCCATTCGAAGAACGCGCGTCGACGCGCCGATTCGAGTGACAGGCCGGGATAGCGCGGCGTCGCGCGCGAGCTGTCGATGACGGGATGGCTGAGCAGATAGCGATCGATCAACGGATGCGATTCCAGTGCCGGGTCGAACCGCGCCAGCTCTCGCAGCACTTCACCCTGCCGTGCGGGCGAATCGCCTGCAAAGGCCCGGTCCCAATACGGCAGCGGCTTGCCTTCATCGAGGAACGCACTGGCGTGGTAATCGTCACAGAAATGCACGCCAAACAGCACGTAGACGAGGGCCGCCCGCAATTCGCGGACCGTGATGTGTGTTTCGCCCCGCAAATGCACCGCCTGCAAAGCCTCAAACAGCCGCTGGCGGCCTCGCCGCCGAACATCACCAGGAACCGGCGAGGGGAGCGAATCCGGCCCGAATACACGCGATGCCTGAACCACGTGGCAGCGATCTTTCGCCGAGCACGCATGACACCGAGACCAGATCTCCTCCGCCCGGGCGCCGCCGTACAGGTGGTCGAGCAGGCGCTCAAGAAATTCCGTGTCGATGTCACTCTTGTCGGACGTGATGCCCCCCACCAGGGAACGCTGATTCAGGCTGATGAACTGGATGTGCGAGTCCTGTCTGATTGAATTGCCCTCGAGCAGACCGTACAGCTCGGCAGTCAACGGGGTCTCGCCGTCCAGCCGTTCCTCGACCCCATCAAGCCATTCAAGCAGCCGGCCATCGTTGACCGCGAGCAAATGCACGATGTCTTCGCGCGGCGGGCCATCCTGGAACGGGGCGAGGAACTCATCGAGCAATGCGTCGGCGGACTTGCCCTTCCACGCCGCGGAACCATCGAGGTTCATCCGCACGCGAGGCCCGTTCCGGACGCGTCCGTCGAGGATGCGGTCCACCGACTGGTGACGTCCCAACCCAAGTTCCAGAGCCAGATGCTGCAAGAGTGCCGTCTTGCCGTCGCCCGCATTGCCGCACAGAATCACCAGTCGCACGCGCCTCGTGCGGACCTCTTCCAGCAGCGATTCCTCCAATGCCGTGGGCACGTAGGTATCAGACGAGAACCGCGTGTCGAGGCCCCGCGTTTCGCGGTTGCCCCAGCGGGAGCCAGGATACGACTGTAGCAGCGACTTCAGCCAGTCGACCCGTTGCTCGCTGAGTGCCGACGCGGCTCGCGTGTCCGTCGGTGTACCGGCTGGCGCGTCAACGGCCGATGCACATGCCTCATCGTGCTCGGTTGCGCCCGGCGACGAGACCGGTTGTGACTGCTCCGGTGCTTTGCCCTGTATCGATGCCTGTTCCTGTTGAGACGCGGCAGCAAGCGCCCGCGACATTTCCCTCGCCGAATGGAAACGCTGCGTTCGATCCGGATGGACAGCCCGGTTGAGGACGTCCGCAACGGTTGGGTAATCGCTCCGCTCGACTCCCTCCCAGTTCAAGCCGCGGTCTTTGGCCAACTCGCCGCCAAAGCGGAACGGCTCTTTCTCAGACAGCACGTGGAAGAAACTGGCCGCCAGTGCAAACAGATCGTCAGCGGCCGATGATGGCAGTTTCTCCTGCCGCTCCGGCGCGCAATAGTTCATCGTGCCGGCAGCAGTCGCCGCGTCGCCAACCCGTGTGACGAAATCGTAGTCGGTCAGCACCAGACTGCTGCCGGAAACAATCATGTTCCGCGGACTCAGATCGCCGTGCGTCAGGCCGTTCCGATGCAACACATCCAGCGCATCGCACAGGTTCTTCAACCAGCGGATGGCCAGCGATTCGGGCGCCGGCTCGTCCTGATCTTCCGCAAGCAGTGGGAAGACGCCGATGAATTCGCTCAGCGGAGTCCCGTCGATCCAGCCGAGCAGCGAGACGATACCATTCTCCTGCCATTCCCGCGCGACCTCAAAGATGGGCGATAATCCATCGTGTCGACCCAGATGCGACCGGGCGAGACTGTAGGCCTTGAGCACCTCCCGGCCGATCGTCTTGTCGTGGACCACCTTGGCGACGTACGTGCCCAGTTCTTCCTCCGACAAGCGGTCCAGCTCAACGACCTTGAAGGTCGTGCCAATGCCGCCCGACCCGAGACGGCTGACGATTCGATAGTCGCGTCCGTGGAACCGTATGGTTTGATCCTCGGTCCAGAACCGCGCCGGCGGTGTGGGGGGCGTTGGGAGGGAGTCTCCCAGCAGTTCAGAAAACGAGCGGTCCATCTCTGCCAAGCACTTGCGCTGGTCCGGCTCGGGCGCCTGCCCAGAGTTCAGCGTCTCAAGAGCGGCGGCACTCAGGCCGTCTTCCCGACCCGCAAAAAGTCCGCTCAGACAAACGCACAAAGAGAAGACATCCGAACGCTGGTCCGCAGCGCTCAGCCCCTGTGCGATCACCTCCGGAGCCACCCATGGTTCTGCGTCATCTCCCGGCAGACTGCTGGAAGCTACGCTGATCTCCGAAAGAATCCGTGTTCGGTCGAAGCCCGTGTAGATCGGCGTGTTGTCGTAGCGGACGAGAATCGTTCGCGGCGTCAGATTCCGATGGATCAGGGCTTCGCCCGAATCGCCAGCGCTGTGCAGTTCCGAAAGCGCGCGGATCGCTTCCCGACCAAACATCGCTCGAGCAGCGGGGCTCCACCTGTCGTCGCCGGCGCGGGCTTCCAGCGGCGGGGCAGCCGGGTCGGCCACCGTGAAGAAGAACATCTCGCCGGCATAACCCGGGGCATCCTGAAACGAGTCGAGGATTCGCGGAGCCCAGGGGTAAAGCTGCAAGCGCCGCAACACTTCGGCTTCCCGGTGGGCTCGGGCTTCGGCTCTTGTATCGTCGCTCGCCGAGAGATCGTAGAGGTGCAGAATGACCTTGTCGCGGCGCGTTGGGTGACTGCCACGGTAGACGCGGTGAAAGCGTTCGTCTTCCGGTGTCTGTCGCTCCAGATTCACATAGCCCGCAAAGCGGCGAAGGGTGCCATCAATCCGCACGGCGCCTCTTGGCGCCAGTGTCTTCCCGAGAGATCGAATCTGGGCCGATGTGAGCACGCGTGGCTCGCTGAAGCCGCTGGCCTCCTTCCACTGATTCAGCGTATG
This sequence comes from Pirellulaceae bacterium, assembly GCA_012744395.1. GTDB lineage: Bacteria > Planctomycetota > Planctomycetia > Pirellulales > Thermoguttaceae > JAAYCB01. The sequence continues at coordinate 5,382 of JAAYCB010000441.1, read as the reverse complement.
GAATGAAACGCCGCGGACGGTTGTACGCTCCGCCAGTTTTCTGACTCTTGACGGCGGCCGGGTCAGCAGGAATGCGCCCTCAACCCGAGGCAGGTCTGCGACGACAGACCGCAACGTGGTGCCGACCTTGCGCGCCTTGTTCGTGAGCTTGTCAGCTTCCTGTCCGACCAGTTCGCTGTTGGCGTCAACCCAGCCGACGGACCAGTGTTTGACTTCAATGACTCGCACTCCGGGGGGACCGATCACAATGATGTCGATCTCGTCAGACTGGAATTGATGAGTCACCGAGAAAGCCAGGTTGGTCAGCAGAATCCATTCGTCGTCGCCGCCGATCTTCTGCAATTCACGATTCAGCCGGTCGATTGCCGCCGCTTCACTCTCATTGACGGCCTCGCCACACGGAATGAGGTTGATTCGCATGGGTGCCTTCAGTTATCGGTCGGTCAAGGGATGGTAAGCTCAGTCTATACTCTCAGGCGTACTGGCAGATATTCATGAACGGTGCGCTGTAGCGTATCGACCGGCCGCAGACTTGCCTGCAACAGCCGGAACGGGACAGAGGCGGGCTACCCCAACAACAGCCTGCAGAATGAACCTAAAATGGTCACGGGCAACGGAATCTGGCCGAAACGGGGGATCACCGCCGCACTGCCCATGGCAGGTTGCAGGCGTTAGCCCCCACATATCTACGGATCGAAAATTATGGCGTGCTTGCATTCTGTCGTCAAGTAGCGGCAGCGGATGGCGAGGCGGAACAGATCCTGGCCGAGCACACCGGCACTCGAAACAATCGTCTCCGACGAAGTGTGGATCGTCTACTGCCACAACCGCGCGCCAGCGGATCGTTCGGCAGAAAATGTGCGATATCACCTCACGAGCCGGCGAGAATCGAGCCCGCCGGACGCGGTGCCGGGCGAGACAAAGGAGGGGGGGCCTGCCGGCTACTCTGCCTGCGGCCACTGCGGGGGTAATTGCAGGTACCAGACATCGCCCACCAGCGGCCAGGCATTGCCCGCCACGATCCATAGCTTGTCCTGGAAGACGTAGGCCGACTGCTCGTGCCGGGCGGACCAGATCGTCTTCGTTTTCAGCGGCTCCCACGTCTTGCCGTCGGCCGAATGCCAGGCGTCGTTCCAGTTCTTCGACGGCTCGTTCGACCAGCCGCCGAGGACCCACATCCGCTGGCGATAGACATCGGCCGAGAACCAGATCCGCGCCGGCCAGGGGGCGGCCGCCGTGACCTGCGTCCAATGGACGCCGTCGGGCGAACTCCAGACGTCGTTGAAGGCCTTGTACTTGGGCAGGTAGTTGCCCCCCCCGAAAACCCAGAGCTTGTTGTCAAACGCCAACGCCGCATGATAGGCCCGTGGCGGCCAGGGGGCGGCCGCCGTCACCTCTTTCCACTCCTTGCCGTCGCTGGAGCACCAGACATCGTTGCGGAGGCTCTTGTCTGTCCCAAAGAAATACTGCTCGGAACCACCCAGAATCCACATTTTGCCGTTGAACACCGCGCCGGCCGCTCCCAGGCGAGGCGTCCAACCGGCGCGGCTGGTTGCCCGCTCCCATTCCGCGCCGTCGCGGGAGAACCAGACTTCGTCGCCGCCCGAGGCCCCGGGCAGCCGGCCAAGGTGCCAGCCGCCCATCATCCACATCCGGTCGTCGAAGACCAGCGACGTCGGCAGGTCGGCGTGTCTCCAGGGGGCCCGCTCCAGGACGCGCTCCCAACGCACCCCGTCGGCTGAACTCCAGACGTCCCGCGGCGGTTCGGCATGGGAACTGAACCAACCGCCCAGAATCCACAGACGGTCGCGAAAGACCAGCTCGCCCGACGAGTCGCGGGCTTGGAAGGCGACCGCGTCGGCCGCCTTGACCCAGTCCGGCGCGGTCGGTTCATCTCCTCGGGCATTCCGCCACGACGCGGGCAGCGCCAACAGCAGCAGGACGGGCAGGAGAGAACCGGACGGCAGGCGGGTCGAGACAGGCATCGCGGGCCTCCTGGTCCGACTCGGCTGGCCCCAACCGTTCACGGCTCGCTGGGCTGGCGACCTCTCCACGGGAGACCGCCCTCCGAGTCAACTCCCCCGATTCTGAGGGCGGCGCCCAACGCTGTCAAGCGCGTCTCCGTCGCCGCGCCCCCCCGGGGGGGCTCAGCTTGGCCAAGCGAGCGGCGGCTCAGAGACTCTCCCACGAGTCCGCCGCGTAGCCGAACTGCTGAAAATCCGCCCGGTAGATTCGCCAGACGCGCGCCGCGAGGCGCGCGTTGTAGACGGGCTCGGCGAGTCGGCGGCTGGCATTGCGGGGCCGGCTCAGGCGGTCTTCGAGCCATGACCGCGACAGACCGACTTGCGTCAGGATGCTCGTCATGCCCGCTGCAAAATCGGTCTCCATCCGCCAAATGTGGTCGTACGTTCTTGTGCCACAGCCGAGCACAGAGACTTGCGTGTCCCAGTGCTGATTGCGGCGGCCCTCCGCCTGCGACTCAACATACGCAACGAATGTCCCCAGCGGCACCGCCGACCCGGCCTCCGCGCCGGGCAGGCCGCACCGGGCGGCGAAGCGGCGAACCGTCTGAAGCTCGCGCTTCATGCTCCGCGCCGCCGGATCGCCCGAGCTGGTCAGCGTGAATTTGTCCTTCCACGCCGAAAGCAGGCGGGCGTACGGGTTGCGAACAAAACAGTGGAGCCGGTAACACTCCGGCCGCAGAAGCAGGTGCAGGAAGTCTCGCGGCGGGGCGGTCATGTAGCGCCGCGTGCGCCGAATCGGCCACAGCGGACCGAGTGCCGGCGCCATCCCCGCCTCCCGCATTCCTTCAACCACCAAGGTTCGGAACATGGTGGATCCGACCTTCGGATTGAGCATCACCGCCAAACGCAGATCACGGCGGATGTACAACTTGTAGGGGCTGAAGTGCGGGCTGCGGACCTGCCGCAGCGCGGCGGCCCAACGCGAAATCGAGCCCGCCTCGCGCAACGGTGCCGCGCTTGTCTCTGCCATGACTGCCATTCTGTCTACGCCGCCCACTTTGTTGCCGAGACGCATTCCGAATCGGACGATTCATAACCCAATCGCCGATTGACCTGTTGGACCTCCTGGGACTGGCCATACACGGCGAGGACTTCCGCGTCGTCCAGCCAGGATGGTCGCTCTTGCCGGACGATGATCGCTCCCCGCCGCACGCTGCGGATCAGCTTGGGGTTGGTCCACAGGCCAAGATGGTCATCCGCGTGGTCGTGATGCCCGTAGTCAAGCATTGTCGGCTCAAACGCATGTCCCAAGAAGTCGCTGATCCGCGCGGATTCGGCCGCCGGATCGGCCATGAAAACCTCGAACCGGACCGGCAGACAACGCTCTGGAAACTGCTCCTGGCAATCGAGCATCCCCCGCGTGCATTCCAGCCACGCTCGGAAGCCGCGTGCCGGGCGGCGGCCGAGCGTCGCCGTGAACGAATGGCAGACCGCCCGCGCGTCGCGGTGCAGGAGGATGTACTTCGGAGCATCGGCCCCGCACAACCGCTCAACGCGACGGACGTGCGCTGCGTGCCGTGGATCCTTGATCACCAGGGTCGACTTGCCTTCGCGGTTGAGAATCGCCGCGGTCAGCGCGTCCAAGTGCCGCCGTGCCGGTCTGCGGAGCAGCAGGGAAAACGCCGACCGTGGCGGTTTCACGCCGTAGTATCGGCCGATCTTCTGGATGTTGTTCATGCTCTTGAAGAGCTTCCAGGTCCTCGCGACGGCATACGGCAGGCAGATCTCGCATGGGCTGGCGATCTGCGAATGCGAATCGAGTATGCGGCTGAGGAGCGTCGACCCGGCCCGTGGCGAACTGAGCAAGATCGCCCGTTGGGCGGCCGCGCGCCGGCCGCTCCCTGAAGCTCGCGACAAAGGCGTCTGCCCGGGAAATCGCAGGACCGAGAAGCTCATGATCGACTCGCACAGACGGAGGAATCCAGGCGGGCCCGGGACGCAGACACCGGCGAGCGCACGGCATCGCGGCCGGATGGGCACGACAACCGCCACAATCGTTGGAATCGGCGCCAAGGGAATCGGATAATTAGTAAAACCCGCAGTTCTGCCCCACTTTCCCGCCAGGCGGTTGCCGACCTGTCCGCGGCGACCGTATGCTTGACCAGCGGCGCACGGGCGGCCGCCCGTGCGCCACGGCTCGGCAGCGGCGGGTGACTCTCCGGCGAAATGGCCGATCAGAGTCTGACAGAGGAGGGGCTTGAGACGACCTGCGAAGTCTCTGCCCGCGCCGCGGACAGGTCTGCGGCCCGCCCGGCTGCATTCCAGACCGCGGGCGCGGGGGCGAACCGATATGCATGGGACAATGTTTCGCGAACCGATCGGGAACCTGCGCTGGTGGTGGGCCAAGTGTCGCCTGGCGAATTCGAACGCATTTGTCTGGAGCGGCGCGGTCACGCTGCCGGCCAGTCAACCGTTCCGCCAGGCGATTGCCGCCAAGCCGCGTTTCGCGCCCTACGAGCGACTCGCCCCGCTCTGGCACCTGCACTCGCGAAGAGGAAGCCCCCGCTACGAACGCTTCCTGCCCGCGATCCGCCGGAGATTCCGCGTCGCGCTGGCCGACGTTCTGGACCTCGCCTGCGGTGTGGGCCTGATGGCCGCGCGGCTTGCGCCCGACTGCCGGCGGGTGGTGGGAATCGACTCGAACAGGCGGATGCTCGCCGAGGCCCGCAAGAACTGTGGCCGCCACGCGAACGTCCGCCTCGTCGCGGGCGATTTCCGCTGCGTGGACCTCGGGGAAACGTTTGACATCGCGGTCTGCGCGTTCGACTCGGTCAACTACCTTGCCGATGAACAAGGGTTCCGCGACGTGCTTGGCACGGCGGCGAGGCATCTGCGGGCGGGCGGGTTCTTTCTGTTCGACGCATTGGGCGAGGCGACGATGCGCAAGCTCGCCGGCGTGGATTCCCATTTCCTCCGGTCTGGACCGCGCCATGCGATGTGCCACTACTTTGACGAGGCAACGCAGAAGAGCCGCACGCTGGTCTCCTTCCCGGACGGCAACGAGGAACACGTCCGCATCCCGATCGACCCTCCGCAGGTCGCCGCCGCGGCGGAATCCGCCGGGCTGGAACTGCTGGAACGATTCCGTGACGTGCGGAAGCTGCGCACGTTCTACGTCCTTCGCAAACCGAGCGAGGCGAACCCCTCGGCCGGTTTCGCCAGTTGAGACAAATAACCGCGCTCGGGAGTCTCTGTTTTCAGCACGGCGCGACGAGGCGCCGGTCAAACCCCCGAGAAAGGTGCCACCCATAAATCTGCTTGACACATGCATCGTTTCGGCTAGATTGATGTACATGCGTATCGTCACCAAGGTTCTTACCGACCCTTTCCATGGGAGGGCCGTCCGATGGCGAGGATT
>JAAYCB010000440.1 GCA_012744395.1 Pirellulaceae bacterium | reverse complement strand
GCAGCAGGTCGTCGTACTGCGCCCGGCCCAGGTATTCCACGTGGGCCTCGCGGACCGGCAGCATGACGCCCTCGGCCTCCATCTGGCGATAGGGCTTTCCACAGGCCCGCAACAGTTCCGTGCGGCCGATTTCGAACCACTCGAGGGCCCGCGAGTTGTAGTACGTCTGCATCTGGTCCGTCTCGCTGTAACGGACGCGGAACTCGAACGTGCATTGGGGGTCGCGTTTCACGCAGGCTACTCCACCTTCTCAAAAAGCACCTCGTCGAGCCCGAACATGTACGACGGCAGGGCCTTGTCGTTCTTGCCGACGATCTCGGCGCTGAGCACGTGCTCGCCGCCGGCCAGTTCGACGGTCCCCAGCGGGATCGGCTCGGTGCGGATCACGGTCGGGTTGTAGAGGTCGATCGGCTCGCCGAGCGGTTTGCCATCGAGCGAAAGCCGCACCACGGCGTAGTCGCGCGCCCGGGTCAGAATCACGCGCACGCGGTGCTTTCCTTCGGTGTTGACAGGCAGGGCCACCTCGAGCTTGTCGCCCGGCTTGGCGCCGGTCCACCAGAGCTGGTCCCCGTTGCTCCACTTGCCCGCGAAGTTGGCCATGTTCTGCGTCTGGGGGTTGCCGGGCGGGTCGCCGAGGAGGCGGAATCCGCCGGCCACGGCGGGCGGCTTTGCGTAGTAGTCGTGGCGATCCTCGACCGGAACCGGCTGATAGGGGTCGAGGCCGCCGGGCGCGAGATACCAGCAGACGGTCGAGGCGTAGAGCGTCCCCTTCTCTTCCGTGCGGAAATACTTCTCGATCGTCGCCTCGAACGACGTCTGGAACGGCACGTTGTCGGCGATCTGCCAGCGGAGAACCGACTGGTGCCCCTTGTTGCCCATCGTCATCGTCTGCGCGTGGAACGGCCGCTGGAACAGGCCCGGATCGCACCAGGCGTAGCCGAAATAGTCCTCCGAGCCGGTTCCGAAGGTGGAGGGGAATTTCTCGCCGTCGACGAAGAATTTCTCGTCGCCTTCGCCCCACCAGCCGCCGCGCGGGTTCCAGACGTGGAGCATGACGCCCAGGAATCGGCCGCGACCCTCGGTCTTCAGCATCACCCAATCGGGCCAGCGGTCTTCGGGCAACTGATCCGTGTCGCGGTGCCACTTGCAGTGGAAATGGCCCATCCCTGCAAACGGCCGATCGAGCGGCCGGCTGACGATCTTCAGCTCCACGTCGCGGGCCCGGTTGCCGTCGTTGACCAGTTCCACCAGCGCCCGCTTGCCGAAGGGCATCACCCAGTTGGCGTAGAATCCATCTTCCGTCATCCCGGTGACCCAGTTGGTGTAATCGTTTCTGCCGGGCGCGGTCCCGAAGAAATCCCCCAGGGGGCACCAGACCGCCGGCTGCGCCTCGCCGTCGAAGGTGATTTGCAGGCAGAGCTGCCGCAGCGCGGCCATCTGGTCGTCGCGGTCGCCAAGCGGGACCCGGGCCTGGATCGAGGTGATCATCCGCGGTCCGGCAAGCTCGGCGATGCGGACCGTTGTCTCACCGTCCACCCGGGCCGCCGTCCGCTCGACGTCGGGGCCAGGGGGGAGCCCTTCGGCCTTGCCGCCGATGCGGCCGGCGCAGCGATCGTTGACCTGCTGGAGCCGCGGGGCATTTTCGGCGGCCAGTTCCGTCGAAAACGTCGGCACCTTCGTCCCCGCGGGGTAGGTTGTGTAGACGAACTGGTAATAGCGTCCCCAGTCCTTCTCGGCGACGATCTTGCACGACTTCTGGTAGGGGATGGGAATATAGAGGTTCTGGCCCCGGCAGCCGTGCTCGGCCAGATCGTAAGACAGGGCGGGGTAGGCCAGGGGCGGCGTGTTGCCGCTGAAGTAGTCTTTGAAGGGGAGATCGATCGCCGGCTCCTTGCCGCCGTCAAGGTAGATCTTCACGCGCCCGTCGAGGGCCCTGGCCGACCAGATCCGCCAGATGCACCCCGGGCCGTCCATTTCGGCCAGCACGAAGCGGCCGTCTTCCTCGCGAATGAAGAACGGGCCGTCGTTGTTGGCCGCCCAGTTGACATACTTGCCGCTGGCCGCGTCGTACTGGCTGGCCCGGTCCCAACTCGACCACTGCTTGCACGTCTCGCCGGGCGGCGGCAGCAGCGCCGGCTGCTCGAGGTCGATCAGCCGGGCGACCAGATCCGCATAGGAAAGGGTCTCGGCGGCTCCGCCGGCATGGACCGCGCCGGCCAGCGCGATCGTAGTCAAAACCGCGACGGATGCACGTTGGATCATTGCACCTCTCCTGTGATTTGCAATTCGGAGACCAGACCTCCCGTTGCCCGGAAACGAAGCGGCCCGCAACGGCAACCCGGACGAGGCTCGCCGGGATTGTCTGACAGAATAGCCGAGATTCGGCTGCCGGGCCAGTCGCGGCCCTGCTTGGGCCTGCCGCTCCGAGCCGCAGACGGACAATTCTGTCGATCCTCGAAAAATCCATGCACCGTCCGTGCTAGCCTTTCTCCGGTCCCGAACTGGCCCAGAGCATCTCCACCCGGTCGTTGACAGGTTGGCCGAGGCGCATCCGCGTCAGGACCCGCTGGCGGACGAGGCCTTGTTTCTCGGCCCAGCGCGTGGCGGCCGCGTTGGGCTCGGGGATGTCGATCAACACCGTCGCCGCCGCGAGCCGGTTGGCAACCGCGTTGAGAAGCCGCGCGCCGGTAGCGGCATCCCGCGCGGCGGCCGGGCCGATCTGCACCGCGCGGCTTCCCGGCCGGGTGAACAGGTACCCAGCCGGATCGCCCGTTGTCGCGGCGATCAGGGGCGATGCGGATTGTTCCCCTGCCAGCGCCGCGAGCAGCGCTCGGCGGTCCGTGCCGGTCACCTGGCGATCGAGCCGGCAGACTCGATCGAGGTCCCGCCCCAGCCCGGTTGCCATTTCCTCCGCCGCGGCGCCGCGCGGCGTCCCCTCGAACCGCCAAAGGTCGTACTCCGCTTGAAAACCGAAATCCGCGTACATCGGCCGGCCGAGGGGCGTGGCGTCGAGGCGGATCGTGCTCGCGCCGCGGTCCTTCAAGAGAGCCACGGCGCACTGAAGCAGGCTGCCGCCGATCCCCTGATGCCGCCAGCGCTTGCCGACCAGGAGCATCGCAACCCAACCGATCGGCCCGAACAGGAAGGTCGCCACCGTGCCGACGGCCGCGCCGTCCCGTTCGGCAACCAGTGTCCCGCCTTGCGACAGCGCGAGAAAGCGCCGCCAGTCGGCCTCGGTCTGGTTCCAGCCGGCCTCGGTCTTCAGCCGCATTCCGAACGGAATATCGGCGGCGGTCATGGGGCGGAATGTCGGGGGCATTCGAGGGTTCGGGGTTCGGGGGACAGGGTTCAGGGTTCAGTCTTTACCTCGTTCCCAAGCTCCAGCTTGGCAGCGCTCGCGCTGACGCTGATAGCTGACCGCTGATAGCCGACGGCTGCTCTCTCCACTCGTTCCCAAGCTCCGGCTTGGCAGCGCTCCCCCCGGTGGAGACATCGAACTGAAAACTGAAAGCTCACAGCTCCTTCCCGCCGGACTTCCATCCAGGCGTTCCTTGAGTGCTTCCGGCGTGAGTCGCGGCGCGACGACATACACGGGCTCCCCGGGCCGCAGCTCAGGCTCAGCCAGTTCGTTGCCCATCAGGTCGAGCAGGCGTGCGCCTTCCACGGGAAGCGCCCGCTTCTGGTCGCTCCAGACGACGGCGACCGTGCCCTGGCCCTTGGCGAAGAGGTGCGCCGTCAGGCCGTCGCGCTCGCGTTTGCCGAGCGGAACGGCGCCGTCGAGCTGCTGCTCCAAGGCGCTGTAGGCCATCATCGTCGGCTTGGGTCGGCCGTCGTAGTCCATCATCACGTAGTAGCCGTTGGCCATGGTCGAAAACCAGGGCATCGCCCCCAGCGCGCCGCCGGTGTAGTAGTAGCAGATGTTGGCCACGCCGGCCGAGCGCATCTGGACGATGCCGCGGACCAGCCCGCAAGCCGCGTCCAGTCCGGTCAACAAGCGCCCGGCGCCCGCCGAGGAGCCGAACGGTGCGCCGCGGCTGAACCCTTCGTCCGGCAGCCAGGAGGCGAACGGGGGGCAGCGGATGCCGCCTTCGGTCATGTAGATCGGCAGCGACTTGCCGTGCTGGTGCATCAGGTCGAGGAAATGCCGCACTTCCTGCTCGACAAAGGCGGGCTCGCCGGACGCGGCCGGTTCGGTCGCCGCGGGACTCCAATAGACGTGGTAGGAGAGGGCGTCCATCGCATCCAGCCCGCCTTGCGCCAGCACGCGGCCCGTCCAATCCGCCGCGTGCGACGAGAAGCAGCCGCCGAGGACCACCGCCTCCGGCTGGGCCCGCTTGATCGCCCGGTAGGCCACCTTGAGCAACTCGGCGTACTCCTCCGGCGTGCCGCTGAAAAACCCCTGCCAGCACGGCTCGTTCCACACCTCCCAGTGGCGGATACGGTCGCCGAAGTGTTCGACCGTCTTCCACACGTAGTTCTCCCACTCAGCGATGTCGCGGGGCGGCGCGCTCGTCCAACTGCCGTGGTCCTGCTCCGGCGGGTGCGGCCGGCCGGCCCAGAGCGGCGGGTGGCCGAGGTTCGCCAGAATCATGAACCCGCGGCGCCGCAGTTCGTCGATCTCGGCGTCGCGCCACTCGAACCGCCCCTTCTCCGGCTCGACGACGCGCCAGTGGCAGAAATCCCCGAAATCATGCAATCGCACCCAGCGAGCGCCCATTGCCTCGGAGGCCAACAGCGTATTGGTCGGTTCCGGAACCGACGCCGTGACGTGCGTGCCGAGGGCCGAGTCGGGCCGCAGCTTCCGATCGCGCGGGGGAAACACGCCGAACCAGACTTCGCCCGTCGCCGCCTCCTCGCCGGCGCGCACGCGGACCCGGTACATGCCGGGCTGCTCCGGCGCGAACGTGAACCGGTCGGGCACGCCCGGAGCCGCCTCCCGCGACACCGTCCGCAGCGGCCGCGACCAGAGGTCTTCGAGCACGTAGACGAGCGGGCAGCGGTCCCGCGGTTCGGCGCTGGCCACGTGCGCCGTCACCTCGACCGGCTCGCCCACCCGGCACCAGCGGACGGGCGTCTCCGCGCCGACCTCGATCGCTCGGGCGGGCGCGTAGTCCGTCGCGTCGCCTTCTTCAATCTGCACATCGTCGATCCAGACGGTCCCGCTCGGCACGATCCGCGCGACGTAGTTCTCGCAGATATTCGGGACGGCGATTCCGCTGGCCTGGTAATGGGCCCACTCCGTGGTGACCGTCACCGACGCGCTGCGCTGGTTGCGGCCGGCGGGCTGGTCGCCCCCCTCGTCGGCCCACTCGAACAGCCGCAGCGTCACCCGCGTGTCCGCTTCGGCCGCCTTGATCCACGCGCTGAGCGTGTAGCGCTGGCCCGCGCGGACGGGAAACGGGCGGCACTCGATGCCGGGCGGCGCGGTCCGCGGCCGCGTCGCCGCGGCAAGCGGCCGGTTCAGCGGCAGCGCGACGCTCGGCAGGTCGACCGAGCCGAGCCGCGCGGAGCAGCGGCCGGAATGGGCCGCCGTGCCGTCGAGGACAAAACCGCCGGTCGGAGTCCAGCCTTCGGGCCCGGCCTCAAAGCCGCTGTTATAGACCCGGTTGCCTTTCTGGGGCGGCATCTGGGCGGCGGGGACCTCCTCATGGATTCCCGGCAGCACGGCGACGTCGTCGACCAGCAGCGTTCCCGTGCCGGCAAACATCAAATACAGGCCGCACGCCGGGTCGCTGCCGCCGGCCTCGCCGCTGAGGATGTACGGCCGCCACTGGTTCTTCACCCGGGCGCGGCGCTTCAGATACCCGGTGTACGGCTCGCCGTGCTTGCGGATGCCGACATAGACGAGCGAGTCCACGTCGCCCTTCATCCAGAGCCGCACCGTGTAAGGCTTGCCCTTCGCCACCGCCAGATCGGCGCTGTGGAACTGGACGCCGCCGCTGACGAATTGCGTGCACGTCACGCGCTGCGCCGACTTGCCGCCGTGAACGTCCTGCGTCTCTTCGGCGAACACCGCCTTGTTATCACCATAGCAGTTGTTCACCCAGCCGGCGGCCAGCCCGCCGGTGAAGGGCCCCTCCATGCCGCTCTGGAGCAAGTCGGTTTCAGCGCCGGCGGCCTGGAGGATGAGGGTGGTGAGAGTGGCGGCGAGGAGGGGTGGGAGGGGCATGGGAGGTCTCGGGGGGTTCAGGGTTCGGGGTTCAGGTAGCCGGCCAGCGACGCGAGTGTGGGCATCCAATCGGCGATGTGGATCGGCGCGTCGATCCTGCCCGGCTTGAGCCGAGCGGGCCACTCGACGACGGCCGCCACATGGATTCCGCCCTCGTAGAGACTGCCCTTCTGGCCGCGCCAAGGGCTGTTGTTGCCGACCAGCCGGCCGTTCGGGCAGTTGTCATCGGGGTACTTCAGGTCGTTGTTTTCAGCCGTGCTCCCGCCGTTGTCGCTGGTGAAGACGAGCAGGGTATTCTCCCTGCGGCCGGTTCTTTCCAGCGCGGCGACGATCCGACCCACGGCATCGTCTAAATGCATGACCGACGCGGCATAATGCCGGGGCACGTCGCCCGTGATCTCCTTCGGCACGCGCGCCAGCCACTCCTGCGGCTCTTTCAGCGGCAGATGCACGGCCGTGAACGGCATGTAGAGAAAGAACGGCCTGGCCGTGCGCGACTCGATCCAGCGGACGGCCTCGGCGGCGATCAGGTCGGTGACATGGCCCGTTTCGGTGATCAGTCGCCCGTTGCGATGCCATGTTTTCACGTAGGGCCCCTGCTTGTAGCAGTGGTTCCAGGGGCTTACGCCGCCGGCCAGCGAGCCATAGGAATGGTCGAAGCCGAACGGGTTCGGCCCCCAGTCGGGCTTCGAGCCGAGGTGCCACTTGCCGACCAGGCAGGTGTCGTAGCCGGCGCTGTCCAGGGCTCTGGGCAGCGTGACCGTGTCCCACGGCAGCGCCCGCTCGTTCTGCGGGCTGGTCACGCCGAAGCGGCTCCAAAACCGGCCGGTCATCAGGGCCGAGCGGGTGGGGCTACAGACCGGGGCCACGTAGTGCTGCGCAAGTTCGACCCCTTCGCGGGCGAGCCGGTCGAGATGCGGCGTCGGCGCACTGCCGCCGTGGAAGGCCACGTCGCCATAGCCGAGATCGTCGGCCAGGATGAAGACCAGGTTCGGCCGTTCGGCCGCCCAGAGCGGCAGGGCGGCGCCCAACAGAAACAGGCAGAGGAGGGAGGTTCGCATGGCATCCCCTTGCGGGTGTAACGTGGGGCGGTCCAACACGGTCCGGCGCCGTGGGGACTGCCTGGCCGAAAATGTCTTCAAACCCGAAAGGCGGGCCCTCGCGCTGCCGGTAGCGGCGGCCCACCCGCGCGATCCCGGAATTCTCCCCGATTCGAAACGTTCAGGCCATACCCTGCTCGAAACGCACGGTTCGCCACCGGCCTGTGTCCGGCCTAGCCCCTGCCCGCAGAACGGGCCTCCCGGCCCGTTGCCCCGTCCCGTGGTCCGCCATCGGTGGGGCGGCGCTGGCGTCGTGGTTGTGTGGGCTCGCTCGGTTTCGGGGAGCCATGGCGGCAGGTCAAGCCGCCTTGGGTTGGTCCGCTCTGCACCACCCTACGGTTGTTTCTTGTGGGGCGGCGCTGGCCTCCTGGTTCTGTCAACCCGTTCGGTTGCTGCCAACAACGGCGATCATTCCGGCCGACGCGGGTTGGTCCGCTCTGCACCATTCTACGGGGACGTGGCGATCGACGAGAATCTCGCCCGGCATGCATCGACGTAGAGCCCCAGCCTGCCGGAAGCGTCGAGCTTGCAGATCGTCTCTTCGCCGACGAGGACCGCCCATTGCTCGCCGCGGCGCTCGATTGCGAACCTCCGCGATGGGTGCGGCAGCCGCCGCGCGCGGACCGCCTGCCACTGGGAACCGGCGCGGCGAATCACCCGCACCGATCCGGAATCGGACAGCTCCACGAGGTGGAAATCGCTCTCGTCCCGGAATCCGAAGACGCCGCCCGCCCTCCAGCGGCCGCCGGCAGGCTCGATCGCGGCCTCAAGGCGATCGAGCGGAGCCTTGTGGACGATCAGCCCCAGCGTTTGGGAACACCCCTCGAGCGCCTCGCCCGACTCCTGCCACTCGATCCAAACGACGGACCAGGGTTGCTGATGGTCGCCGATCCAGCGGCGGAGATCGTCCAGCAGCGTAGGCGTGAAGGCCCCAAACGTGCCTTGCAGGCTTTCCAGGGGGTCTTCGTCGCGGTCGAGTCTGCAAACCAGATCGCGGAAGGCGGAGCGATCGCGGTGGAAGAGGAAATGGGCCAGGGCCCAGCACAGCGGGCGGGACGCCTCGACCTGGCCGGCGAGCACCCGGCGGAGCCAGTCGGGCTGCCCGGCGCGTTCCCGCAGTTCCGCCAGGGCCGTGGCCGGATAGTCTTCGAGGCTGACGGCCGGCACGACGCCGCAGCGGAGGCGGCCGGAGGGGGTCGCGGCAAGCGGGCAGGAAGCGGGCGATCCGGTCGCTGCCGCGGCGAAATCGCCATCGTCCGCCCAGTTATGCATGCCGAACAATTCGGCGAGCCCTTCGATGTGCCACGTGGTGCGGGGCTTGCGGTTGCCGGTCGACGAGAGGAAGTGGAACTGGTGGGTCGCTTCGTGGAGCAGCAACTGCCGCGTGAAGTAGGCCGATGGCTGTGTGTAGAGATACACCTTGCGGTTCTCGGGAGCGTAATAGCCGCCGCCGGCGATGGCCGGATGTCCGTCGCTGTCCAGCGCCCGGCCAAACTCCGCCGCATCGGCGAACAGTTCAACCGGAAGCCGCCCCGCCGGCGCCTTGCCGAAAAAGTCAGCCAGGCATCCATGCAGTTGCTCGAGGATCGCGCCGACCGCGGCCGGGTCGAGTCCGCCGGTGCGGACATCGTAGTGCTCGGTGGCGGCCGTGGCGGGACCGGCGGCAAGGACGGCGGCAAGGACGAGGGAAATCATCGGACCGAACGGGCTGCGGGGGCGGGTCGCGGAGGTCTCCCTCTAGTCTAGTCGGATTCGAGGCGTGGCGGAGGAGGGTCCGGGCGAGCCGTCGAAGCGCAAAAAAAACCGCCGCGCTCCAGAAACCGGAAACGCGGCGGCGATAAATCAAACCTCCCGCTCAATGCGACCGGATGCGTCGCTGCGAGACGAGCGGAGACACTGGCGTGCTCTTGCACAAGCCTGCGGTGGTCTCGGCTCACGCGAATGGGTTGGCACCTCCGTCGGAAAAATGCGGGAGGCTCGACTGTTTTCCGTCACCCCGTCGAGCAAGACTCGATATGCAGGATTATCGGCAGAAACGGCACGCCAGGCAAACCAAATTCCTGCGCTTCAACACGCAATGTGCGTGCATCGGCCGGCCGTTTCCGACAAAAGACATTTTACTTCGAAAACGGCTCAAGGGGAGAGGTTTTCTTGTCGAATTGCCGGCGTCTTGCCGGACCAGCAAATTGCTCGAATCGAGGCGAATTTGGCCCGATTTTTGCTCACGCGCCGCCACGAACCGATCCGGCCGCGGAGACCCAACCCTGGTTGTTCCTTGACAGCTTAACCTTGGACCCCTTCCCCGGGCGGTGCCCCTCGCCGGCATGTCGCGCCCCGTCTCACCCCGTCTCACTTCGTCTCCACCAGCCAGATATTCCGATACTGGACCTTGTTTCCATGGGCCTGTAGGTGGATGCCGCGGGGGCCGGGTCCCTCCCCCTTTCTACCGGGCGTGTGGCTGAGCGGGATGTTGTCGTGGATGAGGATGCCGTTGTGGCGGGCGGTCAGGCGCGCCGGCAGCGTCTTCTTGCCCGCGGTGTCGAACTTCGGCGCGGTGAATTCGAAGTCGTAGGTTTGCCAGGCGAGGGGCGGAAGGCACGCGTTCACGTCCGGCGCCTTGACTGTGTAGATGCCGCCGCATTCGTTGTCTTTTCCGGCCAGGCCGAACGAGTCGAGGACCTGGACCTCGTAGCAGTCGTGAAGGTAGACGCCGCTGTTGGCGCGGCCTTGGCCGCGGGCGTCCGGCATGTAGGGCGAGAGGAACTCCAGGTGCAACTTGTACGAGTCGGGCAACGGCCTGGTCGTCGCCCCGGCCCATAGCAGCCGCGCTTCGTTGATCCGCCCCTCGACAAACATCTGCGTGCCGCTGCCGTCGAAGATCACCATCGCGCCCTCGGGCGGCTTCGCGCCGAGTGTCGGACTCTTCCGCTGGACCGTTTCGAGCACCGCTCGGCCCGGGTGGTCGGCGTGCTGCAACGTGAGCTTCTCGGCGTGGATTTCGCCGGAGACCCCGTCCCCCTTGAGGACGACGGCTTCACCATGCTTTTCGCCTTCCAGCGCCGCCGATTTGTCGTTGCGAGTCCAGCCGTCGCCGGGCAGCCCACCTGCATAGATGACGGCGTTGAACTTGCCCGCGCCCAAGGCGATCACCTGGGCGCCAAGCCTCATCTCCTGCCCTCCCGGCGTCTTGACGCCGCCGGCATACTCGCCTTGAAAGGCGAAGTCCGCGTCGACCATCGACAGGTCCGTCGCATTCACTCCCGCCGGCGCCCCGCCCCGGACCACAGGGGCCGGCAGGGTGGCCAGTGCCAACATCGCGAAGAAAACGCCAAGACGCCACATCACATGAATCTCCTTCTTTTCCAGAACAGACCCGCTGGGGAACGTCCCCGTCGAGGACGACATGCAGACTCCAGACCAGTTTAGTCGACGGGCGGCCGAATTTCAGCCTGGCGTGACACTTCCCGCCGGCTGGGCTAGAATGGCGGCCGTATCCAGCCTGCTGACCCCCTGCTGCCCACAACGACCATGAAATCCCAATTCCCTTCAGAGATTCGCGATCGGATCGAGGCCTGCGGCGTGGTCGCCGTCCTCGTGATCGACGAAGTCGAGCACGCCGCGCCCGTTGCCCAAGCGCTCCTGGCCGGCGGAATCGACGTGATGGAACTGACGCTGCGGACCCCTGCGGCGATCGGCTCGCTCCGGATGATTCGCCGCGAGGCGCCCGGGATGCTGGCCGGCATCGGCACGATCCTCACGCCCGAACAGGTCCAGGAGGTGGTCGACTCCCGCGCGGCCTTCGGCGTTGCGCCGGGGTTGAACGTTCGCGTGGTCAAGGCGGCCCAGGCCGCCGGCCTGCCTTTCGCCCCCGGCGTGGCCACGCCCTCCGATCTGGAGGCCGCCCTGGAACTCGGCTGCCACGAGGTCAAGTTCTTCCCCGCCGAGCCGCTCGGCGGCATGCGGTATCTATCGAGCATGGCCGCGCCCTACGGCCACCTCGGCGTGCGGTTCATTCCGCTCGGCGGCCTGACCGCTGAAAACATGCAGAACTACCTGACCGATCCGATCGTCGCCGCCATCGGCGGTTCGTGGCTCGCCCCCAGGAAGCTGATCCAGGCCCAGAACTGGGAGGCGATTAGCGAACGCGCCGCCGAAGCGCGGAGGAACGTCGACGAGATGCGAAACACGAAGGCGGCCAGAAACTGACCGCCTGTCCCCGCACGCAGGGTGGTTCTCGGCGGCGGCGCGCCTCTTGCCGTCGCCGAGCGGTTAACGCTCCTTCCTCTTCCAGCCCGTTGCCGTCGAATCCGATCGGACTGGGGCCGGCTTGGCCGCCGGCTCCGGTGGGGACTGGAGCACAGGGATTTTCGGGGCCGCGAAGGCGACCACCGTCGAGCTGGAGGATTCGACCGGCGTCTCGAAGCCGGCGGGCACAAGGTCCGCGTCCTCGGCCGTTGCCTGTTTTGAGCGGGGGCCGAGCACGTCGAGGTGGTTGGCCAGATCGTGCTTGGAACCGCTCTTGGCTTCGGCAGCGGCGGGCTTGGTCCAATTGCCGCCGAGCCGCGGCACGCGCAACGCCGGCCTGCTGGTCTGTCGATCGGCGCCGGGCGGCGTCTGGAGCGGGTCGGGCGTGGGGATCAATTCACCACCTTCGAGGACCCCCTCGCCCGCGCCTTGGGTCTCGAAAATGGCTTCCGGTTGGCCGGCGTGCTGCTCGTAGGGGCCGCGGCTGATCACGCCGGGCCGCGTGAAGCCGTAGTCGAGGTAGTAGCTGGCGTCGCGGGCTCGCGCCCGTCGCAAGGCGTCGAAGTAGGCCTTGCCGGTCCACGGCCCTTCGCTCATGTAGACGCCGTTGTATTCGAGCAGCGAACCTTTGCGGTAGTGGATCTGTGCAATCGACACGTTGTAGTCGACCAGCGATCGGAAGTACTCGTTTTCCGCCTCGGCCTGGCGTTGGAGGGCGTTCAAGTAGAGATTGATCGCATCTCCCTCGTACTTCGGATCGACGCCGGCCACCCAGACGGCCCGGCGGCCATCGACTTCGTCCTTGGCGGCCAGGACGCGGCTGAAATTCGTCTTCGTGGTCGTGTAATACTGGTCGATCTCGCGGACCGCGCTGGAGAGTTGGTGGGTCAGTTCGAGTTCCTGTTCCTGGAGCACTGCCCGCTCTCGGGCGAGGGCGAGTTGGGCGTTGCGGACGCCGGCCATCTCCTGGCGGAATCCGAGGGGGATCGACAATTCCAGTCCGAGTTGCCATTCCTGGAATCGGCCGCTGGTCATCGATCCGTAGGCATTGGTCACGTCGCCATCCGCGTCGATCTTCCTCGTTCCCTCGACGAGGATATCGCCCAGGCCGAGCCAGCGGTAGCGGCCCACCGCGTCCAACCGCGGCAGGAGATAGTTCTTTGCGGCGATCAGTTCCAGTTCGCGCTGCTTGATGACCCACTTCTGGCGGCGGAGTTCGACGCTTCGCGAAAGGCCTTCCGCCAGGACTTCGTTCCAATCGAACCGCGCCAGCGCCCGGGTCGGTTCGTCCGAGGGGCGGAACAGCCGCCCATCGGTCGGCGAAAGGCCGAGCGCGTAGCGGAGCACGTTTTCGTTTTTGAACAGGTTGGACTGCGACTGCTCAACGACCGCTTGGAAGAGGAAATACTGGTTTCGTGCCTGGGCTTCGCTCTGGATCGTGCCGCCTTCGGCCTGGACATCGCGTTTGACCTTGATCGTCTGCCAGGCCCGAAGAGTGCTGTCGCGGCCGGCCACGGCCGTATCGAGCCGGCGGTAGGCGAAGTAGAGATTCCAGTAGGCCCGCTCCACGTCGTTGACGAGGTTGCGGACACCCGCCTCGAAATCCGTCAGGCTGATGTCGGTTCTCAACCGGGCGATCATCACGCCGTTGTTGAAGCCGGGAATCGCGCCGGGGCCGGCGATCCGGTTGTACTGAACGCCCGCCCCCTGCATCAACGGTTGGCGGAACTCGGCCTGGAGATTGACGTTCCAATCGCTCGGCCACTTCCGCGAACCGGTGGCGTTGTTCCACTCGTAGTCGACATTGTGTGTCAGCGACCAGGTGCCGCCGGTCGCCGCCGTCTTCCTGAGTTGGGCCTGGAAGGTCCCCAAATCCTGTGCAAAAACCCGGGGCCGAAACGCGGTGACGAAGCCGGTGGCGTTCTGCGGTGTGTCGTTCTTCTCCCAGAAAGCGCTGGTCGTGAACTGCGTGTCGAATGCGGCCAGGGCCGCCTCGACTCCGTAGCGGGGATCGCTCTCGGTGAGCGCCGGCAGATAGGTGGTCGGCGTGCCGGAGGGGTTCGACAGCAATCCGCTCGGGTCGCCCTGCACGCCCGAAGCGCCAAACGCCACTCCGCCAAGACTCCGCATGATCTTGCTGTTCTCCAGCGCGATACGGACGGCATCTTCGAGCGTGATGTCCTCGATCTTGACGTGGTCGAAGTTGATCACCGTGGCCGGCGCCATCGCCCCTTCCACCTCGTCGAGGCTGCCCAGATCGACGTCGGGATATTCGATCTCGGTCGCCACGCCCACGTAGTGGGAGAGGTCGCCGTCTTCGTTCAGATAGAACGGCTGTTGGGGATTACAGCCGACCAGCAAGGAAACCAGTGCGACTCCCGCTAAGAGGCCGCCATTTTGGAGGAGCTGCCGAATCATGGGGTTTGCGTTCCTGCTACGGGTTGCCGTGAGCTTGGTCGATCAATCTCTGCCGCTCTCCCCCCCGGAACCAGAACCGGGAGAAACCATAGGCGTCCCCTGGTCCAGACAATCGGCAAACTTGATATCGGCAGCCCAACCCGCAAACCTTTGGGATTTTATATGACCGGAAGAATCTTTTTTCTCTGCGCACCTTGCGCCGTTTTGCTGCTCTGACATCAAGAGAATTCTCCATCCCCACACAAACATCCCAAGCTCACATCCACAGACCGGAGGCCCTCTCCCGTGGGTCGAAACCGTGCCACGTTGGAGCAAACCGCTCAGTCCGCCGGCCCCCTGCTTGCGAGCGTCGCGGAAATCGCATCGCTTGGGGGGAACCATCGCGAGACAGACGCCGCCGACGGGGCCATTCCCTGGCACTTGGTCGAGCGGGCCCGATCCGGTATCTTACGGGGATTCGTTCAGGACCGCCGCACCCTGTTCCCGTTCGCGGTAGAAGGAACGCCCGTCATGAAGACCAAGAAAACCGAGGAACTGACCCTCAGGGACCGTCTCTCCCAATTAACATACGTGGAAGCCTGCCAGCTTCTCGGCCCGGACGGCCGCCGGCTGATCCAGCGGGGGGCGACCTACCAGATCAATGTCCGGGAAGATGTCTACTTTGGCGGCGATCTGTTCCGCTTGCGATACAACGCCTGGCCGGAAGCCGGACCGCCGCCGGTGGTGACGATCACGCTGATGGCCGAGGCCGAGAATCGGCTGAACTTCAATTGCACCGCTTGCCAGGGGGTCTGCGAGCACGTGGGGGGCGCCGTCTCGCTGATCCTCGAGGAGAAGACGATCCTCGGCCTGGCGGAGCCGCCGCCGGAGAGCGTGCCGATCGAAAGCCTGGGCGAGGAAGAGCTGGTCGAGCAGGCCCTGGCCGAGCGGCGGCAACGGGCGAAGGAAGAGAAATTCCGGCTCCAGTCGCGCAGCGTCGACCGGCCCTGGACCGACTACCTGCTGACCAGTGCCGCCTCCGGCAAGACGTACCGGATCGCCCTGCGGGGGGAACAGCGGGGCCAGTCGTATTGCAGCTGCCCCGACTTCCGCACAAACACGCTGGGCACCTGCAAACATATCCTGTACGCGCTGGACCGCGTCCGCAGGCGGTTTCCGGCCGCGGAGCGGGCCAAGCCCTACCGCCGGAAGAAGATCTGCGTGCACCTCCGCTATGGCGAAGACTTGACGCTCCATCTGCGGCTGCCCGACAAGCCCCATCCGAAAGTCCGGAAGATCGCCGGCTCGTTCGCCGACCGGCCGATCGACGACGTCGGCGCCCTGGTCCGCTGCATCGGGCGGCTTGGGCAAGCGGGCTTCGACGTGACCGTCTATCCGGACGCCGAGGAGTTGATCCAGCAGCGGCTGTTCCAGGACCGGATCGCCGACCTGATGGATCAGATTCGCAAGGACCCGGCCCGCCACCCCTTGCGGAAAACGCTGCTGAAGACCGAGCTGCTCCCCTACCAGCTCGACGGGATCGCCTTCGCCGTCAAGGCGTGCAGGGCCGTCCTGGCCGACGACATGGGCCTGGGCAAGACGATCCAGGGCGTGGGCGTGGCCGAGCTTCTCGCCCGCGAGGCCCAGATCCGCAAGGTCCTGATCGTCTGCCCGGCGTCGGTGAAATCGCAGTGGCGCAACGAGATTCGCCGTTTTTCCGACCGCGACGTGCAGCTTGTGGTCGGCGGCGCCAGCCAGCGGCCGGCCCAGTATGAAAACGACTGCTTCTTCACCGTCTGCAACTACGAGCAGGTGCTCCGCGACATCCTCAGCATCGAGAAGTGCCGCTGGGACCTGATCATTCTCGACGAGGGGCAGCGGATCAAGAACTGGCAATCGAAGACCGCCCGCGTCGTCAAGGCGCTCAGTTCGCCGTTTGCCCTCGTGCTCTCCGGAACGCCCCTGGAAAACCGCCTCGATGAGCTCTATTCGGTGGTCCAGTTCATCGACGACCGCCGGCTGATGCCGGCCTTCCGGTTCTTCAATCGCCACCGGATGGTCAACGAGAAGGGCCGGGTCCTCGGCTACAAGAACCTCGACGAACTCCGCGCGCGGCTCAGCCCGATCCTGCTCCGCCGCACGCGCGAGTCGGTGCTCACGCAGCTCCCGCCGCGGACCGTGGAAATCGTCCGCATCCCGCCCACCAGCCAGCAGCTCGACCTGCACAACGAGCACATGCGGATCGTTTCGCAGATCGTGAGGAAAAGGTACCTCACCGAGATGGACCTGCTGCGCCTGCAAAAGGCCCTGTTGATGTGCCGGATGTCGGCCGACAGCACGTTTCTCTGCGACAAACAGCGGCCCGGCCACTCATCGAAACTCGAGCGGCTCGAAGAATTGATCGAGCAGCTCTTCGCCGAGCAAGACCGCAAGGCGGTCCTGTTTTCCGAGTGGACCACGATGCTCGATCTCCTCGAGCTGATCCTCAAGCGGCGGCAGCTTCCCCACGTGCGGCTCGATGGCTCCGTCCCCCAGAAGAAACGCCAGGAGCTGATCCACGAGTTCCAGCACAACCCGGCCTGCCGGCTGTTCGTGACGACCAACGCGGGAGCCACCGGCTTGAACCTCCAGGCGGCCAACACGGTGCTCAACGTCGACCTGCCCTGGAACCCGGCGGTCCTCGAGCAGCGGATCGGCCGGGCGCACCGGATGGGCCAGAAGAATCCCGTCCAGGTCTTCCTGCTGGTCACGGAAGAGACTCTCGAGGAGAGGCTGCTGACCACGCTTTCGGCCAAGAAAGACCTGGCCCTGGCCGTCCTCGACGCCGGGTCCGACGTCTCCCAGGTCGACATGATCAGCGGCATGGAGGAGCTGCGGCGGCGGCTGGAGGTGCTCCTCGGCGCCAAGCCGGAAGCGCCGCTTGACCAGACCAGCCTGGAGAAGTCGAGACGGGAGTCGGAAGCCAGGCAGCGGCGGGTGGCGGAGGCGGGCGGCGAACTGCTCGGCGCCGCCTTCCGCTTCCTCGGCGAACTGGTCGGCGGCCAACCGGACACGCAGCCCGTGCCGGCGCCGCTCGTCGACCAGGTCCGCCAAGGCCTCGACCAGTGCATCGACGTCGACGAGTCGGGCAATCAGCGGCTGACGGTCTCGTTCCCCAACCGCGAGGCGATCGACAGCCTGGCCAACGTTCTCGCCCGCTTCCTGGCGGCGAGCAAAGGACCGGACTGAGACAGCGCCGGATCGGCTTTCGTGACCACTCGGGGGACTGCCCCGGGAGGCGAGCGATGATTCGGATTCCGGCCAGGTTCAAGTCCCAATGGCCAACAGTGGGCAAGGCTCGCCCCGGTGGATGGCGGGATTTTGAACCTTGGTGATTGGATATCGGACCGCACCCGGATTCTGGCAAGACCATGGTGGCGTAAGGCAGATGGCGCGAGTAGTTTTGGCAATGTCGGGGGGCGTCGACAGCAGCGTCGCCGGCCGCCTCCTCCGCGACGCCGGCCACGAGGTGATCGGACTGTTCATGCGCCATGCGGTCCAGGCCGCAGCGTGCAGCGCCGGCGAGGGGCCGGCCCACCGCCAGGGCTGCTGCTCCGCGGCCGACGCCGACGACGCCCGCCGGGTCGCCGAGTTGCTGGGCTTCCCGTTCTACTCCGTCGATTTCGACGAGCACTTCGATCGGATCGTCGCGTATTTCGTCGGCGAATATCTGGCCGGGCGGACGCCCAATCCGTGCGTCGTCTGCAACACGTGGCTGAAGTTCGGCCGCCTGTTTGAGTATGCCGACGGCCTGGGAGCGGAGTATGTGGCGACGGGCCACTACGCGCGGCTTGTGGACGTGGGGGAACCGGTTCCGGCCCTGTTCCGCGGCCGCGACACCGGCAAGGACCAGGCCTACGTGCTCTTCGGCATCGAGCGATCGCGGCTGGCGAGGATCCTGCTGCCGCTGGGCGAATACCTGAAGACGGATATCCGGCGGATTGCGGCCGAACTGGGCCTCCGCGTGGCCGCCAAACGCGACAGCCAGGAGGTCTGCTTCGTGCCCGACCGCGACCATGCCGCGTACATCCGCCGGCAGCGGCCGGGGCTCGATACGTCGGGTGAAATCGTCACCACCGGCGGCCAGGTGGTCGGCAGGCACGGGGGAATCGAGCGCTACACGGTCGGCCAACGCAAAGGGCTTAAAGTGGCCTTCGGCCAGCGGCGGTTCGTCGTGCGGCTGGAGCCGGAGAGCCGCCGCGTCGTGGTTGGCACACGCGACGAATTGGCGCGCGATGAGCTCACCGCCTGCGGGGCCAACTGGCTGATCGAGCCCCCGCGCGAGCCGTTCTCCTGCGAGGTGAAAATCCGCTACCGGAGCCGCGCCGTGGCCGCGACTGTCGAGCCGCTCGCCGCCGCTCGCTTTCGCGTCCGCTTCGAAACGCCCTCGCACGGCGTGGCGCCGGGCCAGGCGGCCGTCTGCTTCGACGGCGACCGGCTGCTCGGCGGCGGTTGGATCGAGTGAGCGGAGGAGCCTCCCTCCCCCACCTGTCGGGTGGTGCGGACTAACCCGAGCCGGCTGGAAACGCCGCCGCGACTGCCCGCAGGCCGACGATCTCACACAGCCAGGTCCCCGGCGCAGCCCCACCGCGAAGCACCAATCGGATCGAGCTTCGACGGGCCGGGAGACCCGTCCTACGCTGGGGGGCGCTACCCGAACGACACGCCCACTTCCTTGGCAACTTCCAGCAGCCGAGCACGCGACCGGTCGTACTCTTCGGGCCCTTGCATGTGCTCGATCATCAGCGGCACGTCGCCCGCCAGGGCCGCCAGCCGCCGCAGGCAGGTCGCCCAGTCAAGCGAACCGGAGCCGATCACGACCTCGCGGAAATGGACCTGCATCTCCACGTCCCAGGTGACGTCCTTGGCGTGGCAACTGACGAGCCAGGGGCCGAGCTTGTCGAAGCACTCGTTGAGCAGCTTCGTGTTGCGGTAGAAACGCGCCGGGCAGTTGATCAGGTTGCACGGATCCAGGTGCACGGCGAAGGCGTCGCGGCCGATGGCCTTGACCATCGCCAGGTAGGAATCGGGGCCATCGGGCAGGGCCCAGCCCATCATTTCGTAGGCCAGCTTGGCCTGCTTCGGCTTGACGGCGTCGATGATCTTCTTGGCGTTTTCGACCGCCGCGTCGAAGAAGTCGCCCGAGAGATTCTCCGGGTGGGGACCGTACCAGACGTCCGGGTTGAACGAGCCGGCGATGTCGACGCAGCAGCGGGCGCCAATCTCGTCGGCCAGCGCTAGCCCTTCGATCACCTTGCCGAGGTTTTCCGCCCGCTTCGCCGCGTCGGGATCCAGCAGGTTGCACCAACGGCCGACTTCGGCGATCACCACGTCGTGCCGGGCGAACCCCTGGCGGATGTCGCGGATGCGGTCCTTGTCGTCGAGCGTCACGCTGGGGCAGTAGGCCGCTCGATATCCCAGTCTGCGGTGCGCCAGGGCGAGCTCCTGCGGGTCGTCGTGCCGCTCGAAAACCGGCGCGCCGAGCCGGAGGGACCTCGGTGTCCGGTCGCCGGCCGAACCTTGCCGCAGCGGGGATGCCGCCGCGCCCAGCAGCGCTGCTCCGGCCGCCAGCGCGGAATGCCGGAGAAACGTGCGCCGATCGGGGTAGTGGTCGTTCATTGTCTGCTCCCGCAAAGGGGTTTGAGGTTGGGGGGGCGAGTTCCCCAGCTGGAGCTTGGAAGCCAGGGGGCTTGAGAGACCAGGGGGCTTAAGAAAGCAGGGGCAAGGGAAGCTGGGGCTGGGAAACCAGGAATACCGCTCGCGGCCGGCGCCTACTCGTGGCGGAGCGCTTCGATCGGGTCCATCGCCGCCGCCCGCATCGCCGGATAGACGCCAAAAATCACCCCGATCACGACCGAGATGCCGAAGGCCAGGGGGATCGACCAGGGCACGACGATCGGCTCGACGCTCTGGATAATCGCCGGCAGCGCCTGCATGACTTCGGGGAACGCCGCTTCGAGCCCGTAGCGGACCAAGCGCGTGACGCCGCGGCAGGTCAAGCCGGCCAGCACGCCGGTCGCGCCGCCGACGACCGAGAGGGCGATCGTCT
Source organism: Pirellulaceae bacterium (assembly GCA_012744395.1). Lineage (GTDB taxonomy): Bacteria > Planctomycetota > Planctomycetia > Pirellulales > Thermoguttaceae > JAAYCB01. The sequence continues at coordinate 2,016 of JAAYCB010000440.1, read as the reverse complement.
CGATCAGGAACTGGCGAATGATGTCCGATCGCTTCGCTCCCAGCGCGCGGCGGATGCCGATTTCCCGGGTCCGCTCGGTGACCGTGGCAAGCATGATGTTCATGATCCCGATGCCGCCGACGATCAGCGAGATGGCGGCGATCAAGCCCATGAAAATAATGAACATCATCCGCGTGGTCTTTGCCTGCTCGAGCAATTCCAGCGGGACGGTCACTCCGTAGTCCTCGATGCGGTGGTGCCTGACCATCGTCAGCTCCACCAGGTCGGACGTCTCCATGACATTCTTGACGTCGTTGACGCGGAGCGTGACCTGGCTGAGCTCGACGATCTCGCGTTCGAAGGAATCGGAGCGGCGCGTGACGATGAAATCGCCGATCCGGCTCCAGAGCGTGCTGATCGGGATGTAGACGTCGTTGCTGAAGTCCTGGGCGGCGAAGGAGCCGCCGATCCCGGCCGAGGGGGCCTTCTCCTTCATCACGCCGACGACCACGTAATAGCTCTCGTCGACGTGGATCGATCGGCCGATCGGATTCTCGAACGGAAACAGCCGCTTGGCGACGTTTGCCGCCAGCACGCAGTGATTCTGCTTCCCTTTCAGCTCCACGTCGGTGATGAAGTGGCCGCGATCGACCGCCAGCCGCGTGACCTCGGCGTACTCCGGGGTGCAGCCCACCAGCCGCCCATCGACGACGCGGTGCGCGTAGGAAAAACGCCGGCGAATCTCGCGAATCGGCAGCGCCCGCTCGACCGTGGGGATCGTCTCGGTGAGCCGTTCGAAATCGTCGCGGGTGATCCCGTAGGGCATCGTCCCGGTTGAGGCGTCCATCACCTCGCTGGGCGGCTTGATCGTCCGCACGATGATGTTGTTGGCGCCGAGCTCGGCGATCTGCTCCTGGGCCTTCTGGCTGATGCCCTCGCCGATCGCCAGCAGCCAGATGACGCTCGCCACGCCGATGAAGATTCCCAGCACGGTCAACAGCGACCGCAAGGGATGGAGCAGGAGGCTCTTGATGCCGAGTTGGAAGGTGCGTAGCCAGAAGGTCATGGGTGGGCAGGTGGTAAGGACTAGGGGGAGGTTTCGCGGTCAGGCGCAGTCAAGCCGCCGGAGTGCTGGCCATTGCCGGAATTGCGCTCGTCGGAGATCACCAGCCCATCCTTGAGGCGGACAATCCGCTTGGTCCGGTCGCCCACGTCGGCTTCATGGGTGACCATGATGATCGTCTTGCCGGCCTTGTTGAGGGAGTCGAGCAGTCCGAGAATCTCTTCCGATGTGGCCGAGTCGAGGTTTCCCGTCGGTTCGTCGGCGAGGATGAAATAAGGGTCGTTGACGAGGCTCCGGGCGATGGCGACGCGCTGCTGCTGGCCGCCGGAAAGCTGCGTCGGGCGATGCTTGAGCCGCTCCGACAACCCGACCATGGCGGCCAGTTCGATGGACCGCTTGCGGGCCGCCGCGCTATGCTGCCCCTGGTAGTAGAGCGGCACCTCGATGTTCTCCAAGACCGTCAACTGGGGAATCAGGTTGTAGGCCTGGAAGACGAATCCGATTCTCGATGCGCGAATCTCCGAAAGTTGGTTGTCGCTGAGGTCGCTGATGTTGTCGTCGCCGAACATGATCGTTCCGGAAGTCGGCCGGTCGAGGCAGCCGAGCAGATTGAGCATCGTACTCTTTCCGGAACCCGAGGCGCCCATGATCGCCACGTAGTCTCCCTCGGGCACTTCCAGCGTCACGCCGCGCAATGCGCGGACGGTCTCGCCGTCGAGCACATACTCCTTGGTGAGGTCGCGAACGCTGGCGGCAAGTCTCATCGCGGGCCTCCCGGCCTCGGTCCCGCCTGGCCCCCGCCAGTACCGCCAGTACCGCCAGTACCGCCCGCGCCGCCAGTACCGCCAGTACCGACAGTACCGCCAGTACCGCCAGTACCGCCAGTACCGCCGGGGCCGCCCGCACCGCCGGGGCCGCCCGCACCGCCGGGGCCGCCCGCACCGCCGGGACGTTGCCCCCCCGCACGACTCCTC
>JAAYCB010000439.1 GCA_012744395.1 Pirellulaceae bacterium | reverse complement strand
GTCGAAGGGGTCGTGGCCCAGGCGTTCTACGTCGGCGCCCAGATCATGTGCTGGACCTTCATCATCCACTACGGCACCGCCCTGTTCACGGCCTCGCCCTACAACATGCAGGAGCAGGCCGCCGAAGTGCTCTCGCAGAAGTACAATATCGCGGCGATGATCCTGTTCTGCTCCAGCCGGTTCGTCTGCACCTATCTGCTCAAATACGTCAAGCCGGGGGCGCTGCTGCTGGCGCTGGCGATCGGCGGCTTTGCGTTGACGCTGGCGACAATCCTGATCCAAGGCATCGCCGGCCTCTACTGCCTGGTGGGAATTTCGGCCTGCATGTCGCTGATGTTTCCGACGATCTATGGAATCGCCCTGAAGGGGCTGGGGGAAGACGCCAAGCTCGCCGCGGCCGGCCTGATCATGGCGATTCTCGGAGGCTCCGTGATGCCGCCGCTCCAGGGGGCGATCATCGATCTCGGTTCGGTCAATCTGGGCGCCTTGACCTTGCCCGCGGTCCACGCCTCCTTCGTCCTCCCGCTGGTCTGCTTCGCGGTGATCGCGGTCTACGGGTTCAGAACACATCGTTACCATATGGACTAGGACTGCCGGCTGGGAACCGATTCGCTTTCCCGTGCCGGGCTTGCTTGCCCCGGTCGGCTGTTGGGCCGCGACAGCCGGCTGGCTTCCGATGACGCCCCACGCGCGTGAGCCGCCGATATGCCCAATCAAAGCTGGAAACTCCTCGGCAGCCGCTGCCTGGCGGCGTCCCACGTGACGAGAATCCGCACGGACCACTACCGGTTCGAACCGTCGAAAATCGAGGCGGATTTCATTGTCTGCGAGTCGCCCGACTGGGTCCTGGTCGTGCCGATCACGGCCGACGGCAAGGTCGTGTTTGTCCGCCAGTTCCGCCACGGGGTGCGGGAGGTGGTGCTGGAGCTTCCCGGCGGGTTGATCGACGACCGGGAGACGCCCGAAGCGGCGGCCGCCCGGGAGTTGCTGGAAGAGACCGGCTACCGCGCCGGCCGCGTCCGCCGCGTCGCCGAGTTGCTCCCCAATCCGGCGACAAACAACGCCCATTTCCACGTCGTCCTCGCCCGGCAGTGCCGCCTTGCCCAGGCGCCGAGCCTCGACCCGCTCGAACGCATCGAAGTCGAGACGCACCCCCTGGCCGAAGTGCCGAACCTGATTCGCAGCGGCCGGCTGATCCACGCCCAGGCGATCGCCGCCTTTGCCTGTGCCGGCAGGCTCGATCTTGCCGCACTCGAACCGTAGCGGTCCATTTCAGAAATGATGTCAAGGTTCCTTGCGCCCGTCGGGAGTGGTTCCTTTGATGTCGCGCAATCGCTGCATCATTTCGGTAGGATGGGCATTCCTGCCCGTCGTTCTCTGTCGGGCGGGAACGCCCAACCTACATCATTGAAGGAACCCTGACAGCATTTCTGCAATGGACCACTTAGCGGTCGAACCACCTTGAAAGCTCGGTTTTCAAATCCAACCAACGCGTGCAAGAGCTGACGTGCGCCCTCCCTGTGGCGGCCGGTCTCGCCTTGACGGTTCTTCAGGCAACATGCTAGACTCCTCCGCTTGGTTGGTTTGCCACGTGAAACGGGCCGCAATATCAGTCCACCGGAGAAGGTCGAGGAGGCCTGGGGAAACGCCCTGGCGGTCTTCGAATCCCCGGGGCGGAGAGACTTGATTGGCGGAGGAGTGCCGAATCATCGACCGGCCCTTCAGGAGCGGATCGCCGCACTCGATCGCGGCGATGCGGGGAGCCGGCGCGATGACGGCGACAAGGATGTTACCATGCGCCCACCTCTGGTCACGATTCCAATCCAGCCGGTGCCTCGGCTGAGATGGCCCGTTGAGGGGCTGCTGCTGGATGCCTGCAACACCCTCTACGATGCGACCTTGTGGCAGCGATGGCTGCTCC
>JAAYCB010000438.1 GCA_012744395.1 Pirellulaceae bacterium | reverse complement strand
CGAACATCTCGGCCCGCTCCTGGAGGCCGTCGAGCCCGAAGGCGACCGCGCGCCCCGAAGTCATCGAAACGAGCACGCCGTTGGTCCGGCCGGGGATGTCGCCCTCGACCGGCCCGTAGCGCTCGAAGCGGTGGTGCGTGATCGCCGTCCCCTGCGTCGCGTTGAGCAGCCGGGTCCGCAGCCCGATCAATCCCCGCGCGGGGATCGAAAACACCACGTACGTGTAGTTGTCGCGGCTGGTCATCTCCACCGGCTGGCCGCGGCGGGCGCCGACCAGCTCCATCACCGCGCCGAGCTTCTCCGGCGGGACCTCGACCACCAGGCTCTCGAAGGGCTCTTCGAGGACGCCGTGGTTTTCGTGCAGGATCACCCGCGGCTTGCCGATCGACATCTCGAAACCTTCGCGGCGCATCGTCTCGATGAGCACGGCCAGGTGCAGCACGCCGCGGCCGGAGACCTGGAACGCGTCGCCCCGCTCGAGCGGCTCCACCCGCAGGGCCACGTTGCGCTCCAACTCGCGATAGAGCCGCTCGCGGAGCTGCCGGGTGGTGACGTACCTGCCTTCGCGCCCGGCAAGCGGCGAGGTGTTGATGCCGAAGACCATCTGGATCGTCGGCTCGTCGACCGCCACGCGGGGCAGCGCCCTGGGCGAGGCCGGATCGGCGATCGTGTCTCCGATGTTGATCTCCTCGAGTCCGACGATGGCCGCCACGTCGCCGGCCGAGGCCTCGCCGACCTGGACCCGCCCGAGCTTGTCGAAGAGGAAGACCTGGGCGACCTTGGCGGTGACGATCCGCCCGGCGGCCTGGAGGATCGCCGCCTGCTGCCCCTGGTGGATCGTTCCGGAGCGGATTCGCCCGATGGCGATCCGGCCCACGTAGTCCGACCAATCGAGGGTGTTCACGAGCATCTGGAGGGGGGCTTCCGGGTCGATCTCCGGGCCGGGGATCGCCTCGAGCATCATTTCGAACAGGGGCTCCATCGACTGGCCGCGGACTCCCAGATTCGCCGTCGCGTAGCCCTCCTTGCTCGTCGCGAACAGGTAGGGGAAATCGCCGAGCACCTCCTCCGCTCCCAGGTCGAGCAGCAGCTCGAAGGTCTCGTTGAGCACCTCGTGGGCCCGGGCGTCGGGGCGGTCGATCTTGTTGATCACGACGACCGGCTGGAGGCCGCACTCGAGGGCCTTGGAGAGCACGAAGCGGGTCTGGGGGAGGGGCCCCTCGGCGGCGTCGACCAGGACGAGGGCCCCGTCGGCCATCCGCAGCACGCGCTCCACCTCGCCGCCGAAGTCGGCGTGGCCCGGCGTGTCGATCAGGTTGATCTTCACGCCGCGGTAGTGGATGGCGATGTTCTTGGCCAGGATCGTGATCCCCCGCTCCCGCTCGAGCTCGTTGGAGTCGAGGATTCGCTCGCCGACGAGCTGGGCGGCGCGGAATTCGCCGCTCTGGCGGAGGAGGCAATCGACGAGGGTCGTCTTGCCGTGGTCGACGTGGGCGATGATGGCGACGTTTCGGATGTCATTGCGGCGCATAGGCGGAGGGTCACCATTTCAGT
>JAAYCB010000437.1 GCA_012744395.1 Pirellulaceae bacterium | reverse complement strand
CTGAAGAAGCTGCTCGCCTACCATAGCGTGGAGAACATCGGGATCATCACGCTCGGGCTGGGCGTCGGCCTGCTGGGGCTCGCCCACCAGATCCCCGTGATGGTTTTTCTGGGTTTTGCGGGCGCCCTGCTGCATGTGCTCAACCACGCGCTGTTCAAGGGCCTGCTGTTCCTCGGCGCCGGCGCGATCCAACATGGAACGGGCATTCGCGACCTGGATCGGCTTGGCGGGCTGCTGAAGAAGATGCCCGCCACCGGCGCGACGTTTCTCGTCGGGGCGTGCGCGATCTGCGGCCTGCCGCCGCTGAACGGATTTGTCAGCGAGCTGCTGATTTACCTGGGGGTCCTGCTGGGCATCGCCGATCCGGGCCGCCCCGGCGCGCTGGCTTGGGGGCTGCTGTGCGTCCTGGTGTTCGGCAGCCTGGCGCTGATTGGCGGGCTGGCCTCGGCATGTTTCACCAAGGCGTTCGGCTGCGTGTTTCTCGGCGAGCCGCGAAGCGAAGCGGCAAGGCGGGGTCAGGAGGTCGGCCTGGCGATGCGAGTCGCGATGCTCGTGCTGGCCGGCGCTTGCATCGGCGTTGCCCTGGCGGCGCCCCTGTTGCCCTCGATCTACCGGCGACCGGTCGAGACGCTGGTGCCGGCCGAGCTGTTGGGCGCGATGCCGGGCGTTGTCAGCCAAGCGGGGGCGGTTCTACTGATCGTCTGCGGCGCGTTCTGGGCGCTGATCCTGCTTGCGGGGCTTCTGGCGCTTGCCCGCCGCCGCCTGCTGGCGGGCCGGCTGGTGGAACGCGGCCCGACCTGGGGTTGCGGCTACGCCGCACCGACGCCGCGGATGCAGTACACGGCAGCCTCGTACGCCAGTCCGCTGCTGGTCCTGTTCCGGATGTTCGTCAGGCCGCGGATCGATCTGTCGCCGCCCCAGGGGCTGTTTCCCAAGCACGCCAGCTACGAATCGGAGACGGGCGACGCATTTTCCGACTACCTGTTCCGCCCGGCTTTCCTGGCGATCGTCTGGACGGCGTCGAAAGTCCGCCACTTCCAGAACGGGCGGCTCCAGCTTTACGTGCTCTACATCGCCTTGACGATTCTCGTGCTCCTGATTTGGAAGTTGGGCTGAGAGATGTTGGCGCTTTCGGGGTTTGTCCAGCTGCTTCTGGCATTTGCGCTTGCGCCGCTACTGCTGTCGATCATCAACCGCACCAAGGCGGCGTTTGCCGGCCGCCATGGCCCGCCCTGGCTGCTGCCATACCAGGAGTTGTGGAAACTGCTCCACAAGGGGGCGGTTTATAGCCGCACGGCGACGGCGGTCTTCGTGGCCGGCCCGATCGTCGGCCTGGCCGCCACGGGCCTGGCGCTCTCGTTCCTCCCCGTGGGGGGCTGTCCGGCACTGGTTTCGTTCCCCGGCGACTTCCTGCTCGTGGCCTACCTGTTGGGCCTGGCCCGGTTCCTCACGGTCGCGGCGGCGCTCGACACGGGTTCGAGTTTCGAGGGCATGGGCGCCAGCCGGGAGGTCCTCTTTTCCACGCTTGCCGAGCCGGCGCTGCTGCTCTCGCTGATCACGCTGGCGGCCGCGTCGCCGGGCGCTTCCCTGTCGGCGATCTACGCGGGAATCGACTCGGCGGTGCTCGCCTCCGGCGCGGGGCCGGCCCTGGTTCTCGTGATGGCCGCGCTGCTGATTGTCCTGTTATCGGAAAACGCGCGGATTCCGATCGACGATCCGGCGACCCACCTGGAGTTGACGATGATCCATGAAGTGATGGTGTTGGACCATGGCGGCCCCGACCTGGCCCTGATTCACTACGCCTCGTCGCTCAAGCTCTGGCTGTTCGGCGCGCTGCTGGTGGGCCTGGCCCTGCCGCTGCGCAGCGGTTTCTTCCTCCTCGATCTGCTCGGCGGGATTGCCGGGTTGGCGATCGTCGCGGTGATTGTCGGCCTGGCCGAGTCGGTGATGGCTCGGCTGCGGCTGGCCCGCGTGCCGCAATTGCTCGTCGCCGCCTCGGTCCTCTCCGTGGTTGCGCTGGTTCTCGTGATGAGGTGAAGACGTGGCCGAGTGGCTCGATGCGATTCTCGTGCTCGTGATCCTGACGAACCTCTGGCTGCTGGGTTCCAGCCGGCTCCGCGCCTGCATCCAGGCGGCGGCGTTGCAGGGGATTCTGCTCGGGCTGATCCCGCTGTTGGCCACCTGGCCGGCGATCACCGCCCGGCTGGCCGGCGTGGCGGCCGCGAGCATCGTGGTGAAAGCCATCGTTCTGCCCGCCATGCTCCGCCGAGCGGCCCGCGAAGCGAACGTCGTCTACGAGGTGCAGCCGCTGGTTGGCTTCACGACGTCGCTGCTGTTGGGGATCGTGCTCTGGGGCCTGGCCACGCATCTTGCCGGGCGGCTGCCGGTGGCCGCGCTGCATGTCGCGCCGCTGCTGATCCCGGTGGCGATCTTCACGATCCTCTCCGGCTTTCTGGTGATCGCCAGCCGCAACACGGCGGTGATGCAGGTGATTGGGTATCTCGCCCTGGAAAACGGCATCTACATCTTCGGCTGGGCGTTTGCCATCGAGGACCCGCTGCTGGTGGAGCTGGGCGTTCTGCTCGACGTCTTCGTCGCCGTGTTCGTGATGGGGATCATGATCAACCGCCTGAGCCGCGAGTTCGACACGATCGAGACCGACGAACTGACCTCCTTGAAGGAATAATCGCATGCTCTGGATTCTGCTTGCCGTGCCGGCCGTCTCGGCAATGCTCGCCTTCGCGCTGCCCTGGAACTGGCCCCGCCGCGGTCTGCTGGTGGCCACGTCCGGGGCGCACCTCGGTCTGACCACCCTGGCGATCGCGCGGACTCCCGCAGCGGTTCTCGACGGGTGGATCGCACTGGATGGCACTTCTCTCCTCTTCCTGGCAATCACCAGCGCGGTTTTCTTCGTTGTTTCGATCTACGCCGTCGGTTACCTCGCGCACCAGGTTCGCGTGGCCGAGGACCCCGGCAGAGAAGTCCCCTTCGTCGACTACCCGGAGGCGGTTTTCACCGGTTGCCTGCTGCTGTTTCTGGCGGCCATGACCCTGGTGATCGTCAGTCGCCATTGGGGGCTGATGTGGGTGGCGGTCGAGGCAACCACGCTGGCCAGCGCGCCGCTGATCTATTTCCACCGGCATCCGCGCTCGCTGGTGGCCACGTGGAAATACCTGGTGATCTGCTCGGTGGGCATCGCCTTGGCGCTCTTGGGCTATTTCTTCCTGGCCGTTTCCGCGGAAGTCCGCGAGCTGTCGCCGATCCACCTGACGATCGCCGACCTGGAAAACCATGCTCGCCAATTGGATCCCGCCTGGCTGAAGGCCGCCTTCCTCCTCCTCCTGGTCGGCTACGGAACCAAGATGGGACTGGCGCCGCTGCACACGTGGCTGCCCGACGCGCATAGCGAGGCGCCGTCGATGGTCTCGGCGCTGCTTTCGGGCGTGCTGCTGAATTGTGCCTTTCTGGCGATCCTCCGCGGCCACTCGCTGCTGGTGAAGGCCGGACTGGGGGATTTCAGCCGCGAGCTGCTCGTCCTTTTCGGCCTTGTCTCGATGGTTTTTGCCGCCGTGTTCGTCATCCGGCAGGCCGACTACAAACGCCTGCTGGCCTATTCGAGCGTCGAACACATGGGAATCCTTTCCCTCGGGGCGGGGATCGGCGGCATTGCCGGCTTCGGCAGCATGCTCCACGCCGTGAACCATTCGCTGACGAAAGCCATGCTGTTCCTGGCGGCGGGCAACACGCTTCACTATTTCCATACGAAATCCACGCTGGAGGCCCGCGGGCTGGTCCGCGCCCTGCCCGTGACCGCCCTGGTCTGGATTGCCGGGCTGCTGGCAATCACCGGTTTTCCGCCGTTCGGGCCGTTCGTCAGCGAGTTGATGATTCTCAAGGGGATGATCGACGGCAGCCGGATTCTCGTGGCGGTCGTTTACCTCGTCGCGCTGGCGGCGACCCTGGCGGCCATGGCGGCGATCGTGATCCCCATGGTGTATGGGGAACCGCCGCGGAGCGAGTCGCCGGCGGTGGCGAGCGGGCCGCGGCCCGCCGGCCCGCGGCCGGGCCCACGTTCGCGATCCGAACCGCTCTGGTCCGCCGTTCCACCGCTCCTGCTGGCGGCGGCCGTGCTCGTGTTGGGCGTTTACGTGCCGCAGCCGCTGAGCGATTTTCTCCACCGTGCGGCG
>JAAYCB010000436.1 GCA_012744395.1 Pirellulaceae bacterium | reverse complement strand
TCACGTACATGACCGACCGCTTTCTGCTCGATGTGCTGACCGACACCACGGAGCGCGCGCCGACCTTCCGCCTGCCTCCGTTCCGAAAGTGCGACGACGCCGTCTCGGCGCGGAGCTGGGCGTTTGTCAAGAATCCCTGCTGCGGCACGCCGGAGGCATGGTTTCGCGTCTTGCAGCGCGAACCACGGGGAATCGACTGGCCGATGTCGGTCTACGAGTCGCTGAACGTCGTCACCGTGATCCGCAACGGGCTGCCCCGGTTGAACAATGCCGAGATCGCCAAGTTCCTCATCGGCAATGAGCGCGACCCATCGCGCTTCGAGGCAAATGATTCGGGGCTGGCGATGATCCTGGTCGGCGACGAGATCACCCGGCAGGGGCCGTCCCGGGACGCGTTCGACGCCGGCTTCGCCGCTCATGCCCCGGACTTCGCTCGCACGGCGGCCATCGGCATCGGCCCTGACCGGCCCGATCGGCAGGTTGAGACGGTGTTTCACGTCGTCTGCGAATTGCCCAACGCGCCCCTGCAATTATGGGAGCGGCTCGCGGCGAAGCTCGTGCTCAACTTGATGTCGACGGCGACGATGGTCCGCATCGGGCGGGTTGATGGCAACTACATGTCCCACGTGGAGACGACCAACAAGAAGCTGATCGACCGGGGCACCCGCCTGGTGGCGCACCTGGCGGGCGTCGATTACGAGACCGCCTGTTACGCGCTGCATGAGGCAATGCACGAGGTGGCCCACCAGGATCGGACCACCAAGGACGCCCCCTCGCCGGTTGCCGTGGCCGTCGAGCGCCTGCGGAAGGGCTGACCAGCGGCACCGGTGGTTCAAGACTCGCCGCCGCCCGAAGTCTCCAGGGCCGAATCCGGCGGCATCTTGCCCTGTTCGCTGCGGGCGACGCAGGTGGCGATCACCAGATCGCCGGTCACGTTGAGCAACGTGCGGCACATGTCGAGAATCCGGTCGACACCGAGGATCAGGGCGATGCCCTCGCCGGGCACGCCCACGGACTGCAAGACGACGACGATCATCGGCAGCGATCCGCCCGGCACGCCGGCCGTCCCCACGCCGGCCAGGATCGACATCAACACGACGGCGACCTGCTGGCCCAGACCGAGTTCAACGTGGAACACCTGCGCCAAGAAGAGCACGACAACGCCGTGAAACAGGGCCGTGCCGTTCTGGTTGCCGGTGGCGCCGATGGTCAGCACGAAGTTGGAGACTTCGCGCGGCAGGCCGAGATCCTCCTGGGCCACGCGGAGCGCCGTGGGCAGCGTGGCGTTCGAGGACGACGTGCCGAAGGCCGTGAGCATCGCGTCGGAGATGTCGCCGAAAAACTGCCAGGGGGACATCCCTCCAAACCACCATACGACGAGCGAATACACGACGAGCATGTGGATCAGGAAGCCCACCAGGATCGTGCCGATGAACCCCAACAGCGGCGCCAGCACGGCCAACCCCAGCCGGGACGTGACGGCGAACACCAGGCAGCCGACGCCAACCGGGGCCAGGCGCATGGCAAACCCGATGATCACCATTGAGACCGCGTTGATTCCCTCCAGGCAGGCGACCAGCGTTTGGCAGGCATCGGGCACGAAGTTGATGGCAATGCCCAGCGACATGGCAAAGAACATCACGGCCAGCATCCCGTTGCCCTTCGAACTGGCGTCCATCGACCCGACCATTTCCTGGAGCGGGTTTTCGGGAATGATGTCCAGCAGCACCTCTTTGAGCGGCTTCGCCTGCTTGGCGTTGGCGATCGCCGCGTCGGTCGCCCTGGAGTACTGCGCCCGCAGCGCGTCCTGCTGCTCGGGGGCCAGTCGGCGGCCCGGCGCGATCCAGTTGACGAGCACCAGCCCGAGGAGCACGGCGATGGTCGAAAGCAGCACGGTGAACCCCAACGTGCGCAGGCCAACTCCTCCCAACCGCCGCATGTCGCCGATGCCCGCCGCGCCCAGGGCCAGCGCCGAGAAGACCAGCGGGATCACAACCATGAAGATCAACCGCAGAAAGACCCGGCCGACCGGATCGGCCACGTTGCTCGCCCACCAGTCCAGGCGGTCATCGACGTGGTTGCCGTCGAGGTCCAGCGAATCCACCACGCCGGGCGGCTGAACCGGGCGCGCGGCCAGCAGATTGGCGGCGATTCCCGCCACCCCGCCAAGCACCAGTCCCAACAGAATCTGCCAGTGCAGTGCCAGCCGTTTGCGCCGCGGCGCGGCCGGAGAAGTTTCTTCCGAGGCTTGTTGCATGGATCACTCGCTGGGCGTTCGGGGGTCAGAGTATTTGCCTATTGAACGGGAGCCAACAGCCCATCGGCACGGAACCCCAGGATCGTGGGAATCCCCCGCATCTCCACGTAATGGTCTTCGAGCACTCCGATTTTCGGCCGGCTGAGCTTCAGGCGCCAGATTTCATCGCGTCCCGTGTCGTTCCGCGGGATCGGGCACGACTGCGCGGTGGAGATGTCGTCCTCCTTCCAGACCTGCCGGCCTGAAGGATCGAAGACCGCCGCCGAGACGCGCTCCAGATCGCCCGAGCCCCAGAACCGCACGGCGGCCTGGCCGGCCGCGGCCGGCACGAGAAAGAAGAACTCGCCGCTGGTGTTGAGCAGATGGAGCGGGCCGGACTCGGACGCGATCAGCGCCGCGTGGCTGCTGGAGACGATCCGCACCGTGTGGGAGCCGGGCTGGCAGTCGACGCGGTAGACGCCGGTCTCGGCGGCGGTGAACCTGGCGTCGGCCTCCTGCAAAAACCCGACGGAGAGCCGCTCGATCTGCTTGCCCGACGGGCTGAGAATCCGCACCGGGACCGCGCTGCCGCTGGCGCGCCCCACCGCCTGCGAGGCGAGCCGCAGCGCCACGCTCTGGCCCGCTTCAGCGGGGACGAGGAACAAGGCGTCGCCGCGAAGCCGATGGGCGGGAACCGCGCCGCCGGCGAACGCGCTCGGCTGGGCCACCGCCAGCGGCGTCTTCTTCAGCGGCCAGCGCGGAATTCGCGTGGCCGGGTCCACGGGGATCAACTCGGCCAGCGTCTGTTCATCCAGACGGTACTCGCGGCGCTGGCCGCCGCGCTCGAGGGTGATCGTTCCGCTGACCTCGATCAACGGCACGCCCGCCGGATCGTCGTACTTGATCAGCGGCCGCTCGATCCGCTCGCGGACCGTGACCGAGTCGAACTGGATGCCGCCGAACGGCTCCCGGCTGTCGGGCCGGGTCGTCAGCAGGAGCGGCGCGGTCACCTTCGATTTCTCCGCCGGATCGGCCAGCGTGCAATCGGCGATCCGCAGTCGGACGCCGCGCGGCGACGTCGAAGAGATCGTGATCGCGGTCGTCCCCACGTCCTCGAAGCGGCAGTTGACCAGCTCGATCAAGCCAGTTACGGGGCCTTTCGGCCCGGTCGAGAGGACGATGCTCGCCGATCGGGCATTCGTGCCCCGGGTGACGCAGTTCTCGACGCGGATCGACAGCGGTTTCGACGTGCGGTCCAGATTCGGCGCGTAGATGTGCAACGCATAGCCCTGGTTGTTTTCGATCGTCGAGTCGCGGATCACGCAATTGACCAGCCGCTCGTTGGCCGAGTTCGGCTCGAAGTCGATTCCCGCCGCGGGCGGGGTGCCGGCGGTGTCTTTCAACACGCAGCGTTCGATCAGCAGGTTCTCGGCACTGATCACGCTGATCCCCTGGCGGTAATTGCGGTCGCAGACCACGTCGCGAATCACCACGTCCTTGCAGGGCGCCCCGCCGGGCCCCGCGCCGAGATAGATCCCGTCGCCCCCGCTCTCGGCGAGCGTGAGCCCTTCGATGGTGATCCCGGTGCACCCGTGCAACTTCAGAACGTGCCGCCATTCGGCGCGCCGGTAATCCTTGCCGTCGTAATCGGCGCGGCGCATCCGCAGGGTGGCCCCGGGACCGATCAACCGGATATCCTTCTTGCCGGCAGCGCTGAACAGCGAATCGGCGGTGCCCTGGAAAGCCCCCTTCTTGGCCAATACCTCCACGCCGGATTCGAAATACAGTTCCTGGTCGCTTGCCAGGCGAATCTGATCGACGATCCAGGCGGACGGCATCTTCTCGACGATCACCTTCTTGGCGCCGGAGTCGATGGCCGCTTGCAGCGCGGCGGTCGATTCCTCGGGCTGGAACCCCCACCAGGACGCCTGCGCGACCGGCCGCTTGCCCGTCCGCACCTCCTCAATCGCCTGCGGATTGGCCCCCCCAGCGGCGGCGACGGGCGCGATCAACGTCCAGAGCGAAACGGCATGGAGAACGTGTTTGCGGGCGACGGACATGGCGGATTTCCTCCCGGGCTCGAGCATGCCTGGTACGCTGCGTCGCGGAGGCAGGCTGGAAAAAAACCAGGTTCCATGTTACCCAAACAGCGACTGGACTACCAGTTGCCGCGCTAACGAGGCACCGATTTTATGCACGAGCGGCTTGACCACGGTCTGGCCGATCGCAGAGAATTGGCGGCGAGGCCCAGACGAGAAGGCCGGCGCCCGGAAGAACATGCCCGCCCCATTCCAAGGAGATTTCTCGATGGACAAGCCAATCGACAGACGCCGGTTCGTGCGTTCGAGCGCATTGCTGGTCGCCGGCGCGGCGGCGGCCAGCGCCCCGGGCAGCGACCAAACGGCCCAACCGGATTCGTCCGATATCCTCAATTACCATCCCAGCATGCGCTATCGCCCGCTGGGCCGGACCGGGCTGATCCTCTCCGAGGTCAGTCTCGGCGGCCACTGGCGGAATCGCGGACCGTCGTTCATCTCGTTCCCCGGCGACGAGGTCCCAGCCGCCGTGGTCGAGCATCGGACGGCGGTCGTCAGCGCTGCGATCGACGCCGGGATGAACTATCTGGACATCACCACGGCCGCCGAGTGCCTGGCCTACGGGGCGGCCCTCCAGGGACGCCGCGAGAAAATGATCATCGGGGCCGACGATCATCGCCTCTGCCCGCGGAATCCGGCCAACCGCAACGTCAAAACCCAGATGCAGAACGTCGACGAATGCCTCCGCCGGCTGAAGACCGATTACCTCGACATCTGGCGCGTGCAGGCCTGCCAGGCGGGCGGCCACCCGGACAGCGAAGTCGCCGTGTGGATCGAGGCCTTTCAGAAGATCCGCGCGGCGGGCAAGGCCCGGCACTTCGGAATCTCGGCCCACGCACGGCCGTGGATCCAGCACGTCGTGGAGATGTTTCCCGAGGTGGAGATGGTTATTTTCCCCTGTACAGCGCGGACCCGCGAAAAGGGCCAGGCGATCACCGAGGCGAACATCGAGGAGGGGGCGATGCCGGAGGCATGGTCCTCGGACCGGAGCAAGAGCATCTTCCAGTCGGTGCGCGAGAGAAACGTGGGACTGGTGACGATCAAGCCATTCATCGGCGGCCAGTTGTTTCCGCCGCTGGGCGAGGCGGGCCCCGCGATCGGCGCGGGGAACAAGGACGAACACGACCTCGCCCGCCTCACGCTGCAATCCGTCCTCGCCAACGATGCGATCACCGCCGTCGTGCCCGGAATGGACACCGCCCACCAGGTGGCAACCGCCGCGCGCGCCGCCGCCGATCGCTCCCTGGGCATGACCCCCGCCGAGCAAGCCTGGCTCGCCGAGTCAACCGCCAGGCAGTGGGACAACCTGCCAGAACGCTACCACTGGCTCCGCGATTGGGAACTCGTGTAGCGGGCGCGGGGAGGGCACCGATCGCCGGCGATCGGTCGCCAGGCCGGCGCCCCGCGACATGCCAGCCGCCGCCGATCCTACTTCAGCACCAGGTTGCGGTCGGCGATCACCACGGGACTATCATAGGTGGGGATTCTTTCCAGGATCATCTTCCCGCCGGCGAGCGCTTTGCAGTCCTCGGGGATCTCGTGAATCCGGCCGCTGATCAGATCGACCCACACCGGGTCGGAGTACTCGCCGCCTTCCACCGTGATCGTTGCCGGCAGCGTGTGATTGTCGTCCCGGGGAAATGTCGCCCCGTTCCAGAAGACCAAAACGTCGCTGCCGATCGTCTCGTTGCGATAGGCGAACCAGGTGATCGGCTGCTCGCAGTGGATCGTGCAGGAGCAGTCCTTCTGGCGGACGAGGTTGTTGTCGAAGATGGAGACGACATTCTGGACCGCATAGTAGGCCATCTTGACCTTGGCCAGGCTTCGCTTGTGATTGATCTTCAGCAGCCCCTTGCGGTTGATCTCGCGCCCCGTATGGTCGAAATCGCAGATCGTGAAGACCGACGAGATCGAGTCGTGCCCGAGGTCTCCGAGCATCCGGCGGGTGTTCCATTTCGCCTGGGTCAGTTCTGACCAATCGTGGCCGGAGAGGGCGAACTTCGTCGCCCTTTCGGAGGGGCAGCCGTTCTCGCCTTGCCACATTTTCAACCGCGGCTCGTACTTCGCGACAACCTCCTTCATCTTCTCGACGTTCGCATACGCGTCGTCGGGGTTCTTCGTATATCCGTGGTAGATCACCCATTCGAACAGGTCCAGCCTGCCCGCCTCGGCGATCACTTTCAGACAAGCGTCCAGGTACTTCGGATCGATGCGAGCCAGCGACAAAGCGCCGATTCGCGCGTCGGGGATGACCCGCTTGATGATTTCCGCGGTGCGCATGTTGAACTCAGCGATCATCCGCGGCGTCTTGCTGGCGCCGATGTCCGGCTCGTTCCACATCGCCCACTTCTTGACCTTGTCCCGGTTTCGGGTGGCGAGGGCTTCGACCCAGCGGTCCCAGGCCGCCAGCCCGACCTCGGAGGTGGGGAAGCCGGCGCCCAGGTCGGCCGTTCCGGCGCCCTCGTAAATCGGATTGCCATAGTCGGTCTCCAGCCAGATTTCCAGACCTTTGGAGAGGGCGTCGTCGATCACGTAGTCCAGCCAGGCGAAATCATAAACACCCTGGACCTTTTCCGTCTTGGCCCACCCGCCTTGCAGGCGGATCGTCCTGATCCCCAGCGGAACGACGTAGTCTTTGTAGGTGTCCCAGTAGATGTAATCGCGGCAAAGGGTCTCGCAGCCCAGGGCCCAATTCTGCCCGGCGGGAATTTCCCCCACGCTGCGGGGCCGGATCGTTCCCAGGAGCTTCCAGCCGGTCTTCAGCGTCGTCTGGACCCGGGTATCGGTCCGGTCAAGCATTTGCCCCCAGGCGGTTGAACAGGCGGCAACCGCAAGGCCGGCCGCGGCAACTCGAACCGCCAGCCAGCTTCTGCCGCAAGACGTTTCTTGCCGTTTCATCGTGATCCCCTTTCCTCTCTCCTGCCCCCGACGAACCCCGAACCGGCGGGCGGCCGCTTCCGCCTGACGGGGCCGATTCTAGCCCGCGTTCGCGGGCGGGTCAATCAATCGGGCTCGGGCCGAACGCGGGTTTGCGAGCCCCACCCGGACCCGGTATAGTCAGAGGGCATGGCAGACGAACCTCCCACTGATCCTCGCAGGAGAACCAGCATGAGACGGCGATTGCGGATATTGGCGACGGCAGGGATGGCGCTCTTGGCGGCCGCGATTCTGCCGGCCGTGGCGATCGCCCAGCACGAGGCGCTGCGGGTCGGCGCCGCGGCCGTCCTGATCACCCCGCCGGAAGGCACGCCGATGGCGGGCTACTACCACGAGCGGGCGGCCGACGGCGTCCACGATGACCTGTTCGCCAAGGCGATCGTCCTGGAATCGAACGGAAGCAAGGCCGCCCTGGTCGCGCTGGATCTGATCAGCACGACGCGAGACATGGTCGATGAGGCCCGGGCGCTTGTGGAGAAGGCGACCGGCATCCCCGGCGGCTCGGTGATGATCAGCGCCACGCATTCGCACACCGGCCCGGTGCTCGCCGGGCGCGGCGTCCGCGAGGCCGACTTCGGGGGCGCCTCCGAGAAGTCGCGCGCCTATCGCGCCTCGCTGCCGGCCAAGATCGCCGAGGCCGTCGCGCTTGCCCATGGCAAACTCGCGCCGGCAAGAGCGCTGGCCGCCCGCGGCCGCGAGGACTCGATCGCCTTCAACCGCCGCTACCACATGCGCGATGGGTCCGTCGGCTGGAACCCCGGCAAGCTGAACCCTGAGATCGTCGAGCCGGCCGGTCCGATCGACCCCGAGGTGCCGATCGTCTTCTTCGAGACGGACGACAAGGCCCGCAAACCCCTGGCCCTGTACGTCAACCATGCGGTGCATCTCGACAACATCGGCGGGCTGATGATCTCGGCCGACCTGCCCGGCGTCCTCTCCCGCCTGATCGCCGAGGTCAAGGGACCGGAGCTCGTCACGCTCTGGACGAACGGCTGCTGCGGCGACATCAACCACATCAACGTCCAGTGGGCCGAGCCGCAGTCGGGCCATGCGAACGCTTCGCGGATGGGCATCATCCTCACCGCCGCCGTCCTCCGAGCATGGCCGGCGCTCGAGCCGGTGGCGGCCGGGCCCCTGCGGGCAACCAGCGCGGTCGTTCCGCTGCCGCTGCCGGAAATCACCGCGAAGGACATCGAGGAGGCCAATCGCGTTGTCGAGCGGCGGCGGGATCCCAAGGCCAAACCGCCGGCCTTTCTGGAACAGGTTCAGGCGTACAAGGTTCTCGACGTCGAGCGCCAGCAGGGCAAGCCCCGCAAGGTGGAAGTCCAGGTGATCGCGCTGGGCAACGACATCGCCTGGGTGTCGCTGCCCGGCGAAATCTTCGTCGAGATCGGCCTGGCGATCAAGCAGGAATCGCCGTTTGCCCACACGATCGTCGCCGAGTTGGCCAACGGCTCGATCGGCTACATTCCCACGCGGCATGCTTACGCGCAGGGCAACTACGAGGTCGTCAGCACGCGGGTCGCCGAAGGCTCCGGCGAGATGCTCGTCGACGCCGCCGTGGCGATGCTCAAAAAGCTCCACGCGGAACGCGCCGCGGAGACCGCCGGCAAGGAGCGGTAGGGGGGCGGAAACCTGCCAAGACTGATGCACGCCTTTGCCGAGCAAGTCGATCTTGGCTCGGCGCCTGATTGAGCCCGCGCGGATTCCACGTTCGCTCCGATCGGATCGCAACGTGCAGTTCGATGCTCCGTTCGTCTCGGCGCGGAAAGACAGCGCCAGGGAGGGTCGCAGACTCATTGCCCACCGGGTCAAACACCAACCGGCGGAGAAAGAAAGATGAAAAACGCATCGAGACGGATGTTCTTGAAATCGGGCGCGATCTGCGGGCTGGCATCGTGGCTGGGCGGCCGTCCGGCGGGCGCGGTCTCGGCCTCGGGCGGAGAGACGCCGGCCGCGCAGGACCGAGCCACGCCGCTGATTCACGTGACGGACCTGTTTCACCCGCATGGAGATCCCGACGACCACTTCGATTTGGCCTGCGTCTACGCGCTCGCCCTGCGGCGGAGGCTTGATCTCCGCGGCGTCGTCATCGACTATCCCCCGAGCTTCCGTGCGGGCGATCCGGCCGTCGTGGCCGTGGCGCAGATGAACCACATCAGCGGGCTGGCCGTTCCCATTTCGATCGGCACGTCGCGGAAGCTTGCCTCGCGGACCGACGCCCTGCCCGACGCACCGCGCCGCGACACGGCGGCCGTCCGCTTCCTCATCGAGCAATTGCGGGCGTCGGACGGTCCGATTGCGCTGGCCTGCGTCGGCTCGGCGGCCGACATTGTCGTGGCGGCTTTGAGGGAGCCCGCCTTGTTCCGGGACAAGTGTTCGGGCGTGTATTTGAACAGCGGTTCGGCCCATGACAACCCCGCCAAACCGGCGCAGCTCGAGTTCAACGTGCGTCTCGATCCGGCGGCCTACGCGGCGATGTTCGACCTGCCTTGCCCGCTGTACTGGTTCCCCTGCTGGAACGTCACGGAAGTCCGCCAGTCCGGCGGGTCGGGCAGTTTCTACTGGCTGCCGCACCGGGAGGCGCTGGCGGAGATATCCAATTCGGCAGCCAACTTTTTCGCCTACATGTTCAGCAAGTCCACGGAGCCCAAATGGCTTCGCGCGATGTCCTCCCCGCCGCCCGCCGAACCCTGGGAGAAGATTCTCGCGGCGGCGCGGGGGATGTGGTCGACGGCCAGCCTGCTGGCGGCGGCCGGCCTGGCCGTTACGCGCGATGGAGACATCGTGCCAGCCGGCGAGGCGGACGATGCGGCCGTATTCCGCCTGATCCCGGTCGAGGCAACATGCACGGACGACGGAAAAACAACCTGGCAGCGGGCGGCGGAGCCTGTCGCAGTGTCGGACGGCTCTCGCACAACTGCACCGCGATGGATGCTTTCGGTGACCGATGTGCCACGCTATCCGGAAGCGATGACACGCGCAGTGAATACGTTGTTGAAGACGTTCGAGTAAGCATTGAAAGGGACCGGGACACTTGAAGATGAAGACAGCTTTCATGGCGATGCTTGCCTGGCTGGGACTGCTCGCTGGCGCGGTGCCGGCCGCCGATCCGTTGGCGGGCGCCGCGTGGATTCGTGACGAGCGATTCCAGGGGCACGAGGTTTTGGGCGTCTTCGAGGCTCACCAGAAAAAAGCGAAATCGACGATTCTACAGAATATCCACAGCTATTTCCGCAAGGAATTCGAACTGTCCGAAGAGCCTGCGCGAGCGCAACTCTGTTTCTCGGCCGACGACTATGCCAAGCTCTACGTGAATGGCCGGTTCGTTGTGCAAGGGCCCGAGCCATCCTACCCCTTTGCCCAGCCATTCTGCCAGATCGACGTGACCGGCGCGCTCCGCGCAGGCCGCAATTGCCTGGCAGCGCATGCCTATTACCACGGCCTGGCCTGTAGGGCGTTCAATTCTGCCGACAACCGCAGCGGGTTGATCGTCAGGCTGGAAATCTCCTTCGCCGACGGTTCCACGCAGACGCTCGTCAGCGATGGCACGTGGAACTGCTTCGCCGCGCAGACATTCTCTTCCGACCGCACGTTCGGCTACGCCACCCAGTTCAACGAAGACATCGACCTCACAAAAGAGCCGCACGGTTGGCGGGACGTGGGATTTGTCGACGAGGCCTGGCCGAAGGCAGTCGCCGCGAGGCAGGACCACGAGTTCGTCAAGCAGATCACACCGCCGCTGGATCACTGGCGGGCTGATCCGGTGACCTTCGAGGAGAAGGAACCGGGGCGCTGGTTCGTCGACTTCGGCATCGAGGTTGCCGGCCATACGAGAATCCGCGTCAAAGGGGCGAGGGGGCACGTCATGACCGTCTGGCATGGCGAGGAGTTGAGCGCGCCGAAGACGGTCCGCCACGACATGCGGTGCAACTGCGACTACGTGGACAAGATCACGCTCTCCGGAGCCGACGACCTCGTGGAGTTCTATGACTATCGCGGGTTCCGCTACATCGAACTTATCGACGCCCCGGGAAAACCACAGGTTTGGGTCGACGTGCGGCACCATCCGTTCGATTGGGAGGCAACGCATTTCGCATCGTCAAACGAGACTCTCAACCGAATCTGGGAAATATCCAAACGAGCAGTGCAGATGGGTTGCCAGGGAGTATTTGTCGATTGCCCGACGCGAGAAAAGGGGCAATACACCGGGGACGCCTATCTGACGATCGTCTCCCAGCTACTACTCACCGCCGACGCCACGCTCGCCAAGAAGGCGATTCTTGACTGGCGACTCTCGCAGCGATTTGATCCGGGCATGCTATGCGTGGCTCCTGGCGGGTTCCGCCAAGAGCTCGCCGAGTGGTCGCTTCTCTGGCCGGTAAT
>JAAYCB010000051.1 GCA_012744395.1 Pirellulaceae bacterium | reverse complement strand
TCGGATCACACAAGCACTCAAGCCGGAACAAAAACGGGAACCATTATGTCTCGAAACCGGCTAAAACCTTCACCTTCCCACTGTCTAGGTCCAGACTTCCGAAGCGTCTCGTGCCCGGGCCCGGTCTAGGGGGGCAATGGGTAAGGCTGCCACTCGCTGGGCAGTGGCCGATGCGCCAAACGCTCGCGGCGCGATCCCGACACACCGAGCCAGCAATTCAGGGGGAGAGGCCCTTCAAGTTCTCCTGAAAACGCTGCTCCGCGCGGTCGCTCGGGCGGTTGGTGAAGCTTGCACCGGAGCGCGCGAAGCACCCTGGCTGCGCGAGAAATGTAGCACGCTGCGAAGCTTCAGCCAACTTCCAGTTACGGCAATTGAAGTGACTCTCTTCCCTCGATCGATCCTGCGGCTCGCCACACATCCAGACCGATAGTCTCTGAAACGAAACGCACGGAACCGTCGCAGAGGGCAACTTGCACGCCTCCGGGGTGGCGGCTCCGCGACGCCGCAGACTCACCACTTCCGTTGACCGGGACGCAGGGCATGTTCAACAGAGGCAAGTTCGCCGAGGCCGGGCACTGAGTTGCGCGAATGTTGTCCGGCACAGGGCTGTTCGGCGTATTGAGCGTGAAAATCCACGATGCGCCCGGAAAATCTCGCCAGTAGCAGCCTCGGAAAGGGGTATCGGTTGTTGCCTCCCGGAGCATCTCTCCGAAGGCCATCGAGTTGCTCGTGCCATCGAGTATAGCGCCGATGTTCACGGGCCGATACCCGAAAGCCGCCGGCCTATGGTCGGCACTGAGTAGTCGGGTCGCCCCTTTGTTGAGATTTCCGAAAAACACCGCGTAGTTTCCGCGGGCATGGTACAGACCGCCGCTAATTTGGACTTTGGCGCCCCGCGAGTCGCTCGGGCAGAGCATGACGGGAATCGATTGGGCCGTGGACGCCGTCTCACTGCCCGCATTCTGGGCGCAATCATAGATCCTGTCGCCGGGCGCAGGACGGCACTCGAAGTCGAACTGGTCGTAAATCGCCTGTTGTTCGACAAACGGGTAGAGGGCTATTGCCCATAAGGGCAGCCGCGGATAGGCAAACTCGCTGGCAAGGCTCGATTGCAACGCCCCGAGGGGAAAGACTTTGTGCACGTCATGGTAGTTGTGCAACGCCAAAGCCAGCTGCTTGAGGTTGTTGGAGCATTGCGAGCGCCGCGCTGCTTCACGCGCGGCCTGCACTGCCGGTAGGAGAAGAGCGATCAGGATGCCAATAATCGCAATGACCACCAGCAGTTCAACCAGAGTGAAGCCAAACCGATTTGCGCGGACCATGGATCACCTCCCGATAAGAAGAAACAGACATTGCAGACTCTAATCCTCTCGTGGAAACACAGCCATTCCCTGCTCCGCATCGCGCTGCCCATCAGGAGGGCAGACCGCTATTTCGAGGTAAGTGCAAAGTCTTGCGACCGGCTCTCCTCTGTAATCGTAACCTCTACTCCCGCCGAATACTTCTGTGGGATCAAGCTGATTGTCTCCGGGTACGTGGCGCCGCTGCCTTCCGCCTCGTCCGTTAGCATCTTCCCGGTCTCTTTCGAGGCGTGAAACTGGACCAGCACGCGGCCCACGGGGACGTCCACCGCCTTGTATCGGCCATCACGGATTTCGGCGGTCATCCCTCCCCCACCCTCCATTGCAGTAAAACTGATCATTCCTTCCTCCACGGGCGCGTCATCGACCGAAACCTGGCCTTCGACTGTCGCCGTTGGACCGTGGGAACCACCACATCCGGCAATCAGAATGCAGAGCCCGGCACAGAACCCAGCGAACCGATTGAACATTGTTGACACCTGCAAGTTAGAAGATGGATTTTCTGCGCCCTCCCATCGCCGACCGATGCGACAGCGCACTTGAAGTGCGACGCCCAATCGCGCCCCTCATCGTGGTTGGATCGTTCCAGCCTGTCAACCATTGGAACCCATGAAAATAATGTATTTTGCTTATCCCGCAATGCACTGCCCCCCCAAAATGATGAGCAGTCTGCGTTGCAGATATCAACTGGGCCGATTCAGTGGCCTGAAAGGCACAAGCGCTGGCAGATTGGTCGTTCTCATCCAGGGGGAGCTCCAAATCGAGAACCTGGATTTCAAAGCGGGAACGGACTCCACTCAGCTGTCAGCTTCTCACGATTTCAGAGACTCCGGGATCACAACGGTTCGCGTTCTGTACCGCCACTTTCGCGTCTATTGCGCGTCTTCAGGAAGGCCGATTTCGGACGCCGCGCGAGTCTCCGGATTCGCACAGCCCGCACGGACGGCCCCAATTCACGCAATTCGGCGCGTGGGGAGTCGGGTTGTGGCGGTTGCCCCGGTGAAAGTACGATAGAATATTCGAACGATTACCGATCCCCGGAGACCGCCAATGGCCCGACGCAACCTGCGCGTCCTCCTGCTCTCGCTCCTGGTCTGCCTGGTGTGTGCTCCGAAGGTGTCTCGCTCCACGCGGATTCTCTGGTACGCGATGCACCAGATCGAGTCGCGGTATCTCGCGCCGATCGAGGAGCGGCAATTGTTCGAGGGGGCGATGACCGGGATGACGATGACGCTGGACGACTATTCGACCTACATCGCGCCGGCGATTCTGGAGGATTTCAACGAGCAGATCGACCGCGAGTTCGGCGGGGTCGGCATCGAGATTCGCGTCGATTCGCGGACGAAGTACCTGACCGTCGCCAGCCCGCTGGTCGACACGCCCGCCCACGCGTCGGGCATTCGTGCCGGCGACCGGATCGAGCGGATCGACGACGAGTCCACCCAAGGCCTCTCGATCGAGGACGCCGCCGAGCGTTTGCGCGGGCGGCCGGGCGAGCCCGTCACGCTGACGATTCTTCCCAAGGGCGCAAAACAGGCCCGCGACGTGCGGCTTGTCCGCGCCGTGATCCACATCGACACCGTCGTGGGCGATACGCGCGCCGCCGACGGCTCGTGGAGCTATCTGCTCAAAGACCACCCGCAAATCGCCTGCCTTCGGATCAACTCCTTCGGCGATCAGACGGGGGCGCAAATGCGGCGCGCCGTCTCTTCCGTGATCAACCAGGGGATGAAGGGTCTGATCATCGATCTGCGCGACAATCCCGGCGGACTGCTGCCGGCGGCGATCGAGGTCTGCGACATGTTCCTCGATCCGGACGGGCCGCCGACGCCGGGACCCGGCGGCGAACTGATCCCGGCGGGGCTGATCGTGACCACGCGCGATCGCAACGGCCGCGTCCTCGACGAGCATCGGGCCAGCGGCGACGGAACGATCGGCGGGTTTCCGATCGCCGTGCTCGTCAACCAGGCAAGCGCCTCGGCCAGCGAGATCGTCGCCGCCTGCCTCCAGGACCATCAGAAGGCCGCCGTCTTCGGCGAGCGGTCGTTCGGCAAGGGGACCGTCCAGGAGATTCTCAACCTGCATCCCGACCAGGGCGTGTTGAAACTGACGACGGCCAGCTACTGGCGGCCGAGCGGCCGCGACATCAACCGCCGCGAGGGCGCCGAGCAGTGGGGTGTTTCTCCCGACGAAGGATGCGAAATCCGCCTCTCCGACCAGGAGCTGGCCGACTTGCAGCTCGCCCGCCGGATACGCGATGTCGCTGAATCATACGACCCGCAAGAACTCGCCGACGAATCGATCCCGGCGTTTCGCGATCGGCAGCGCGAGGCGGCCGTCGAGTGGCTCGAGAAACGGCTCAAGGAGGGGTGATCGCTTGGGGATGCCGTCACGCGCGGACAACCGAGCCGGCGTTGGCGGTCACCGTCGTCGTGGCGCCGGTCACGGAGATTCCCCCGTCGCGATTGCCGGCAACGTCGTTGTCCACGATCAGGTTGTCGTTGGCGCCGACGAATTCCTCGATGCCGAACCGCTGCCGGGGCGAAGCGTCGGAACCGCTGCGGTTTCCGCTGACCACGACGTAGTGTGCATCGGCCAGCGCGATTCCGCTGAAACGTCCGATCGCCAGTTGCGAGTTGTCGACGATCGTGTTGCCGATCAGGAAGTTGTCGCTGCCGCCGTTGATTTCAATGCCGCACCGGGCGTTGTTGCGGATCAGGTTGCCGGAGACCGTGTTGAACATGTCGCCGAAGAGGCCGCCGAGCCCGAGCCCGCCGACGCCGTGCCGCCCGTTGCCCTCCAACAGGTTGCCCGCCACGAGAATGTCGAAATTGTCCCAGCAGAAATGAAAGCCGTTGTTGCCGTTGTCGCGGCTGACGTTGTTGCGCCAGACGCCGCCGCGTTTTAATTCACCGCCGGGATGCAAGCCGTAGCGAAAACTTCCTTCGACCAGCGAGTTCTCCACGTCCACGTTGCTGCTCCCGTCGACGAGGATGCCGTCGCCGCTCGAGCCGGTCGTGGCATAGCCCGCCTGGCGGACCGTAACGGCCGAAATTGTCGTGTCGGCCTCGCCAGACACGTAGATGCCGTGGCCGCGGACGGCCTCGATCGCCGTGTCTTCGATCCGGTTGTCGTGACCGTGTTCGAGGCGGATGCCGGCGCAGGGGGAGTTGCGAACGGTGGTTTGGCGAATCACGGCGTC
>JAAYCB010000435.1 GCA_012744395.1 Pirellulaceae bacterium | reverse complement strand
CCGGGCCCGACCGGGGCGCCGGGGACGATCGAAAGCACCCGCTCGACTTTGCCGATCCGGCCGTTGCGGACCAACTCGCACGCGCGGCGGACAGTCCCGTGGGAGCGATACTGGCTGCCGGTTTGCAGTATGCGGCGGTGCGCGCGGACCGCCTTGATCATCTCCTGACCGTCGTGAACCGTCCGTGTCAGCGGTTTCTGGCAGTAGATGTCCTTTCCCGCTTTCGCCGCCATGCACGCCGCCAGCGCATGCCAATGGTCGGGCAGCACGATCATCACCGCGTCGATGTCGTCGCGGGCCAGCACGTCGCGAAGGTCGACATACGCGTCGCAGCCCTTGAACGAGCCGGAAGGCGTCTTCTTGGCGTAATGCTCGTCGACCTTCTGGCGCGCCGGCTCGCGGCCGAGGAAGTGTTCCGGCCGGGCGTAGCCGTGGCTCCCTCGGTTGACATCGCACACCGCCACGACTTGCACATCGTCATAACGCAGGACCGAAGGCAGGTCGACCCGACTCTGGTTGCCGCAGCCGATCAACGCCACGTGGATGCGATTGCTCGGCGGAGCGCCGCCGAACACCGAGGCGGGAACCAGCCAAGGAGCACCAGCGGCTGTCGCCGCGCTTCCCAGACATTTCAGGAAATCGCGACGCGTCGCCGATCGCTTAGAACTCGTCGTTGTGTCAGACATGCTCAGAATCTCCTTCCGAAACGGCCGCCCAGCGGCGGACAACTGTCCCTGATTGTCTCAAGCGGCTTTTTCCGGCCGCTACGGGCACTTCCCTTTCACGGGCTAATCTTGCCGCCCCCCGATTTCTCGATCAACTCCTGGATGGAAACGGGCGCTCCGTTTTGCGCTTTGGATTCGTCGGCAGCGCTCATGAACGCGTAGATCTCAATCGTCTCTTCCGCCGGCACGGGCGGCTTGCCGGTCTTGAAAAACTTGACGATCTCCTCGATCAGCGAACCGTAGCCGCCCGGCTTCTCGGAGGAATCCCGCGACTTTCCGGGCGAGGAGTCCTGGGTCCCGTAGATGATCACCGGAGCGGGGGTTTTCCCCTTGCCCAAGTCGCGAAACGTGCCGATCCGCCCATCGTTCCAGACGCCGACGACCAGGTCGCCGCCCTCCGTCTTGATCCGCTGCACGGTCTGGCACCCGCGGCCCATGACCACGAACAGGGGCTCGACCGCATGGATGCCGTAGAGATACAGATCCGGGTGGAACTGCGCCCAGGAACTGCTGCCGAACACGTCGCAACCGACGATTTCCCCCAAGGCTTCGTTGTCGCGGGCGGCCAGGACCGTCGCGCTGAATCGCAGCGAGGAGCTCGACCAGCAGGGAACGCGGTTCTCCTTGGCCAGACGGAAAATCTCGATCACTTCGGCCAGGTTGGCCGCCACGGGCTTGTCGATGAACAGCGGTTTGCGCGCCGCGATCACCGGCCTGGCCTGGGCCAGGTGGGGCCGGCCGTCCACGCTCTCCAGGAGAATTCCGTCGACCTGCGCGCAGAGCGCTTCGATGCTCTCGACGATCTCCAATCCGTGCTTCTCGCGCAACTGCTCGGTGAATCTTCCGACTCGGTCCGCCGAAGCGGGAAAGTCCGGCGAACCGCCCGGAAAGCCCGCCACGACGCGGCAGCCCGTGTTGTTTTTCGGGTTGTTGATGTAGCTCGTGAAGGCGATCACGTGCGACGTGTCCAGCCCGATCATCCCTAAACGAATCACCTTCTCTTCCGAACGAGCGGCCAGCGGCGCCGCCAGCGCGGCCAAAGCCGCCATGTAGAGAACAAACCGACTCATCGTGCCGTCTCCCAAAGTGATGTTGTGTAATCGCCAGAGACTGTGGCTCTCGTCAACTCAATCCGCGGTTGACCGGCACCTGGCGGCCACGGCGTTTCTCCTCACCGCCCCCACGCGCCAAACCCGGTTGAACCGGAAACGACGACCTTCGCGAGACCCTTCTCTTGCCGGAATCGCACGGCGGTTCGGCACATTGTAGCATCGGGTCAGCGGCCAAGATATCCGCGGGGTCGGATTCATCGAGGAGAACGGAGCAAGCTCCAATCATCCAATGCCCATGGCTCAAGATTCAAGACTCCAGAAGGGAATCCTCGCCATCCAGGGCCGCGCCTTCGCGGTTCCCAGGCTGGAGCTTGGGAACCAGGTGCGAGGACTAGGTGAACGCCGTCCGGGAAATCGACGCATCCCCGCCGATGCGAGTTGCAGCGCGGCCCCGCGGCCGCTACGATCGACCGTGATGGTCTGCGCTCGTTCCTGTTCCCGGAGGATCCCCAATGAGAAGACTTGCCGTTTCGCAAATCGCATGCCGGTTGGCCGGGCTTTGCGCCCTAGTGGTTCTGCTTGACCTGTGCCTCTTGGCCGGAACGACGTTCGGGCAGCAAATCCTGCGGTTCGAGGCGGAGGACATCACCGAGCCGAAAGACGCCTGGCAGGTGAACCGGTCGTCCGACGATAAATGGAACCTCTGGTCGACGGACAAGGACGCCGAGAAGAAATGGTCGGGCGGGGTCGTGCTGCGGTCGCCGCTGGTGCTCAAGGACAGGGCAAACGCCGAAGAGGGGGCGCCCCCGCTGCACTCGCGCGTTCCACAAATCCCGCCCGGAAAATACTACCTGACGCTCGGCGGCGTGGGCCGGCCGATCGCCGTCTCGTTCGACGGCGACTCGTGGCGAAAGATCGAGGGGACCGGCAACCTCGGACTGATCGAGGTGGGCCAAGAGGGGTTTCAACTCTGGGTCGACGACCGCTTCGCATCCACCACCAATCCCGGCGCATGCTACTACGATTACCTGGAATTCACCCCGCTTCCCGATCCCAACCGCAAGCCCAAGCTCGACAGCCCGGCCGGCAAACGCGTCGAGGAGCCCCTCGGCCGCGGCCTGGTCGCGCTGCCCAAGGAGGGCGGCGCCATCTACGTCGGCTGGCGGCTGCTCAAGCAGGATCCCGGCGACGTCGCCTTCCACGTCTACCGCAAGACGGGATCGCAGCCGCCCATCCGGTTGACCAAGGAGCCGATCGCCAAGACGACCGACTTCGTCGACATGGCGCCGCCGGCCGGCACGCCCGCCGAGTACTCGGTGGCGCCGGTCTCCGGCGGCAAGGAGGGACCGCGTAGCGAATCCGCCGCGGCCGAACCGTCAGCCAAAGCCAAGAACTACTTCTCGATCAAGCTCGATGGCGACCACACGTTTCAGAAGTGCGGCATTGCGGACCTCAACGGCGACGGCGTCTACGACTACGTGATCAAGCAGCCCAACGCGAATATCGACCCGTATGAGAAATACTGGAGCCGCAGCCCCGACACCTACAAGATCGAGGCCTATCTGGCCGATGGCACGTTTCTCTGGCGATACGATCTTGGGTGGGCGATCGAGCGGGGAATCTGGTATTCGCCAATCCTGGTCTACGATCTCGACGGCGACGGGCGCGCCGAGGTCTGCCTCAAGGCCGGCCAGGGCGATCCGCGCGACGCCGACGGCCGCGTCACCTCCGGCCCGGAGTACCTCGTGGTGCTCGACGGGATGACCGGCAAGGAGCGGGCCCGCGCCGATTGGCCCAACCGAGCGGACTTCCCCAGCTACAACTACGCCTCGCGCAACCAGATGGCGGTCGCCTATCTCGACGGCAAGACGCCCTCGCTCGTCGTCGTTCGAGGCACCTACAACGTGATCCAGGTGCGGGCCCACGAGTACCGCGACGGCCGTCTCCGCGAGCAGTGGCGCTGGAACGACGCGGAAGAGGGGCGCGGCTATCGCGGCCAGGGCGCCCACAGCATGCATGCCGCCGACATCGACGGCGACGGCCGCGACGAGATCTTCCTCGGATCGGCCGTGCTCGACGACAACGGAGTCGGGCTCTGGTCGACCGGCCTGGGCCATCCCGACCATCATTACGTCGGCGACATCGATCCCTCGCGGCCCGGCTTGGAAGTCTTCTACGGCATCGAAAGCCGCCGGGCGAACAACGGGTGCTGCCTGGTCGATGCGGCCACCGGCGAAATCCTCTGGGGGCTCGACCGGCCCACCCGCCACATTCACTCCGCCGGGATGTGCGCCGACATCGACGCCTCCCTGCCCGGAATCGAGTGCTATGCCTCCGATACCGACGCGGAAAAGAAGTCGAACCTCCGCTGGCTGTTCGACGCCAAGGGCCGCATCCTCCGCGACGATCTCGACTGGGGCTTCGGTCCGCGGACCGTCTTCTGGGACGCCGATCTCCAGCGCGAACTGCTTCGGGGCCGGAGAATCGTCAAGTATCCGAGTGGGGAAACGGTTGGCCAGATCGAGGGCTCGGTGGTCGGCTTTGCCGACGTCGTCGGCGACTGGCGCGAGGAGCTGATCACGACGGTCGCGGGCGAGTTGCGAATCTACACGACCACGCATCCGGCCGAGGACCGCCGCGTCTGCCTGATGCAGGACCCGCTCTACCGCATCGACGTCTGCATCCAGGCGATGGGCTACACCCAGTGCCCAATGACCACGACATGTTTCGCGGCCGAATGACAGCGGCGCGCCGTTCCCACCCCGGCCATCCACTCGGGCCGGCCCGCGCGGCGCCAGATGTCGTGGGCCGTTTTTCCCCCCTGGCCGCGACCGCCGCCGGCCGGCTATCATGAGCGGCATGCCTGATCACGAACAGACCCCCGCTGAACGCCTGGCCACGCCGGTGCAGTTCCTCAAGGGCGTGGGACCGCAACGCGCCGAGTCGCTCGAAAGGCTCGGTCTGGAGGCGGTCCGCGACGTCCTCTTCTTCTTCCCCCGAGACTACGAGGAATACACCGGCCGGCGCGATATCGAACAGCTTGAAGAAGACAAGTTGCAGTCGGTCCGCGGGATCGTCGAGGAAGTCGAGCTGCGGGCGGGGAAGACCGGCCGGTCGGTGCTCGGTGTGCTGCTCCGGTCGGGATCGCGGCACTTGCGCGCCCTCTGGTTCAACCAGCCCTTCCTGGTGGACCAATTCCATCGCGGCGACGAGCTGCTCGTCTCGGGCAAGCCGAAGCACCAAGGACTGATGTGGGTGATGAAGCACCCTCGCGTGACCCAACTGGGCGAGGGCGAACCTGATCCGCAAGCGGGCATCCTGCCGCTCTACCACCTCACCGAGGGCCTTCAGCAGTGGCAGATTCGCAAGATCGTCCGTGCGGCCCTGGAAGAATACGCCGCCATGCTCGAAGAGGTGTTTCCCCAGACGTTTCTCGCCGAACAGGCGATTTGGCCCTTGGCGAAGGCCCTCCCGGAAATCCACTTCCCCAGCAGCCGTGAACACCTCCGCAACGCCCAGCGGCGTTTCATCTACCAGGAATTCTTCATTCTCCAACTTGCTTTGGCCGTTCGCCGGCGGCAGCAGACCCTTGATCGGGCGGAACAGTTTGAAGCCACGGCGAAAATCGACGCCCGAATCCGCCGCTTGTTCCCTTTCGACCTGACGCCGGGGCAGGAGCGGGCGATTGCCGAAATCGCCCGCGATATGGCGGCGGCCAGCCCGATGAACCGCTTGCTCCAGGGCGACGTGGGCAGCGGAAAGACCGTCGTCGCCCTGTACGCCATGTTGCTGGCCGTCGCCCACGGCGCCCAGGCCGTCCTGATGGCGCCCACGGAGGTTCTCGCCCGCCAGCACGGCCTGACGCTGAAACGCATGCTCGGCGGAAGCCGGGTCGCGATGGCGGAACTCGTCGGCGCGCTGCCCGCCTCGCAGCGGCAGACGATGCTCCAGGGCATCGCCTCGGGCGAGATCGACCTGGTCGTCGGAACGCAGGCCGTGATCCAGGAGGATGTTCAGTTCCACCGCCTCGGCCTGGTGGTGATCGACGAGCAGCACAAGTTCGGCGTGCGGCAGCGCGCCGTGCTCCGCAAGACCGGCGCCGACCCGCATTACCTCGTGATGACGGCCACGCCGATCCCGCGGACGGTCACGATGACGCTGTTCGGCGACCTCGACATGTCGACGCTCGCGGACAGCCCGCCGGGAAGGCAGAAAGTCCGCACCTACTTGACCGGCGAGGATCAGCGCGATCGCTGGTGGAAGTTCTTCGGCGAACAGATTCGCCAGGGCCGGCAGGGCTACGTCGTCACGCCGCTGATCGATCCGTCGGAGGCGATCAGCGCCCGAAGCGTCGAAGAGACCTACGAGGCGCTGGCCAACGGGCCGTTGGAGGCATTCCGCCTCGGGATGATCCATGGCCGCATGCGCCCCGAGGAAAAGGACGCCGTGATGGCCGCCTTCCGGTCGGGCGAAATCCAGGTGCTTGTCTCGACCTCGGTCATCGAGGTGGGCGTCGACGTGCCCAACGCCACACTGATGACGATCGAGAGCGGAGAGCGTTTCGGACTGGCGCAATTGCACCAGCTTCGCGGCCGCGTCAGCCGCGGCAGGTTTCCCGGCCACTGCGCCGTGTTCACCGAGAAACCGGCGGCCGAAGCCCCCCACAGGCTCCAGGCGTTCGCCTCGACCGCGGACGGATTCCGGCTGGCCGAGATCGATTTCCGGCTCCGCGGCCCGGGCGAGTTGTTCGGCACCCGCCAGCACGGTCTGCCGCCGTTTCGCATCGCCGACCTGGCGCGCGACATGGCCGTGCTGGAGGAAGCGCGGCGCGGCGCCCTGCAAATGGTCCAGGCCGATCCGCACCTGGCGGAACCGCAACATGCGCGCTTGCGGCGAATGATGCTTGTTCGCTACGGGCGGGTCCTGGAACTGGGCGACGTGGGATAGCCGCCGGCCGATCGCTGGCGGCGGTTACCTCCTCAAAGTTCCCCGCTCAACGTGTCGCAGTCGGGGGTTGCCTGCTTGAGGTTCGGCTCGACACTGGCGTCGATGAGCTTCATCGCCCAGCCGAAACCGCCCTTGATGATCTCCTGGACGAGCGGATTGTCCCAGACGTCCTCGCGGTGGCCGAGCGATGTGAAGAAGACGCGGCCCTTGCCGTGCATTCGGGCCCAGGTGGCGGGGAACGGCGGGCGCTGGTAGCACTTGCCCTTCATCCCTCGCGTCTCCTGCACGAGGATCACGTGCATGTCGGGGGCGAAGTTCTTCAGGGTGTACCATTCCTCGTTGAAGGCAAACGCGTTGCCGGCGTCCTCCAAGCCGGGAAACTCGGGCGAGGTCACCCGCATCGTGGCCACCTGCTGGGCGCCGTGTACGATGAACTCGCCGCCGAGCATCTGGATGTAGGGATCGCGGTCCTCGACCTTCTGGACGACGTTCTGCCCGCCCTTGGAGTGGAACGAGTCGCTGGCCGAATGGAATCCGACGAATCCCCCGCCCGCGGCGATCCAGGCGAGCAGCCGCTTCTTCCCCTCGCGCGACATCGGGGGGGTGTTCCGGGCCGACTTGGGGTTGCAGAGATCGCCGCAGGTGTAGAAGGCGATCGCATCGAATTGATCCAGGTCGCCATCGAACACGGTGCCGTCCTTCGTGCAGACGACTTCCACGTTGTTCTCTTCGCCCAGCTTGGTCAGCACGTTGTCGGAATAGCTCGGCCCGCCGTCCAACGGCTTGACCGGCGAGTGTTCGTAGCCGGCGGAGCGGGTGAAATAAAGGACTCGCGGCTTCTTCCCTTCGGCCGCCTTGGCCCAGCCGAGGGGAAAAGCGGAAACCAGAGTCGCGGCACCTGTGCGGAGGAGGAAATCGCGTCGTTTCATCGGCAGGTCTCCATTGGTGGAAAGTCAGGTTCTCTGTTCGTGCGACGCCCCGTGGCCCTCAGCATACTACGTCCCTGGAGTGATGCAAAGCGGACCAGCCAATTGCGGTCTTGGGGGGCGGGAAGGCTCTTGCTCCAAGCCGGCGGCCCGTCCGCAGCCCAAAAGGGCGGCGCCGCTCCGCCGAGAGGCTCTCGTTGGGCGTGTATCCTGGATCGCGATCTGCCGTTGTCAGCCTTGATCGCCCTCCCGGCGTGCTGGCCGAATCTTCCGCGGATCGCTCATCCAGCGCGCCGCCGCCATGGCTCCTCGCGGACGATCGATTCTTCGCGGAAAACGGCTCGGCGGCGAAATCAGGCCGATTGACCTTGAGTCCTGGGCGATTTTTCGCTACAAGCCCGCGGTGCGCCTCGTGTTGCGCGCCATTGGAGACGGCCGGGCAAAGGGACTGGCCGCCCCTTGATTGCTTACCGAAAGCTCCCGGTCGGAGCCCTTGGAGTCCGAGCGGGCGCGCTGCGGAGGTCTTCCCCATGCGGGCTGGTATCTTGTTCCTGTCGGTCCTGCCGGTTCTTGGGGCCCTTGCGGTCCAGGCGGGTGAACGGGCGATGCCCTATACGGCGTATATCTCCTCGGCCGATGTCTACGTGCGATCGGGACCGGGAAAAAACTACTATCCCACCGGCAAGCTCGCCGAGGGTACGCAGATCGAGGTCTACCGGCACGATCCCGGTGGCTGGTATGCCATCCGCCCGCCAGAAGACAGTTTTTCCTGGGTCTCCGCGCGATTTGTCGAGGTCGGCGACGACGGACTGGGGACGGTCACCGGCGACCGGGTGGCTGCCCGCGTCGGCTGTGCGTTCAGTGAGATCCGCGACGTGATCCAGGTGCGGCTTCACGCGGGCGAGGTCGTTGAGATTCTGGGCGAAAAACAGTTCTCCGGCACCGCGGACGCCGGCAAATGGTACAAGATCGCGCCGCCCGCCGGCGAGTTCCGCTGGGTCTACGGCCGGCTCGTAGACCCCGACTATCTGACCTCCGGGATTCGCAACGCCCCGGAAAATACGAGCCCGTTGGTCGCCCCTTCGGCACGGGCTGCAATCGACGACCAACCCGGGCTGGAGACGCGCGGCGATGCGGAGACCAACGCCGCCGGCAAGACGTTGCTCGCCGCCGACCAGCCGGCGCTGCTGCCGAGCGAGGAGACGCTGACCGCTAAACCGCTCGCCAAAGCGGCCCAGCCCGAGGGCACGCTTGCCAGTTGGGTGCCGGCGGGAAGCCCCAGCTCCAATCCCGGCCCGGAACCGGGGCCACCCGAACGGCTCGCTGGCCACGTAGCGGTCGAGAAAGACCGCCAGGCCGCGGACCCCGACGGGCCGCTCGGCTATGTCTCCCCCGGAATCCCCGAGTTGAACCAGCGCTCGAAACAACAGAGCGCCGCGCCGTCGGCCGAGCGGTTGCCCGCAACCGCGCCCCGGTTGCCGTTTGGCGAAGCGCTCGATCGGCTCGAACTGCAACTCTCGCAAATGCTGGCCGAAGAGCCGACCGCCTGGTCGTTCGCCGAATTGGAGATCCAGGCGCAGGCGCTCATGGAGCGGGCGCAGACGGCCGTCGAACGTGGCAAGGTCCGCCTGATCTTGAACAAGATCGCACGATCGGCAGACATCAAGAATCGCTATGCGCAGTTCGTCGAAACGGAGGTCGAGCTCGACCGTCGGGAAAAGCGGCTGGAGGGGCTGCGGGAAGCGGAAGCCCCCTCGGCCAGCCGCGAATTGCCCCCGGCGGAGGGAACCGCCACCCGGCGGTTCGACGGTATCGGCCGGCTGGCGCGCGTGATTGCCGCCGATCTCGGCGCGCCGCAGTACGCGCTGGTCAACGACGAGGGCAAGGTGGAATGCTACGTGACGCCTGCGCCCGGGGTGAACCTGCGGTACTATGTGGGGCGCCATGTTGGCGTGCACGGCGCCTTGGGCTACATCCCCGAGAGGCAGGCGCGGCTCGTCACGGCCAGGCACATTACGCCGCTCAACGGCCAACTGCGATGACCGGCAGGCCGCAGGGCTGTTGAAAGGCACTGCCCTGGGCACCATAAAACGGCAGTCGGCCACGGACGGCTGGCCAGGCAGTCGAAGCCCGACCCGCTTTTCAAACGCGCCCTGGAAGTCGCCCCGCCCGCGATCCCCGGTACGTCAAGCAGAGGCAATGTCCGAACGTTGGTCTCCACTCGGGGATCATCAACCGGGTGATCGGCATTCTCAAGAGCACGTTCACGGTGCTGTTTGCCGTCGGCCGCCTGCGGGGCTGGATTGCCCCCGGGCGCGCGATGCACCGCTCGCTCATGCTGCGGATTTGCCGGCCGCTTCAGCGAGGGGGAACGTCCCCCTCGGCTATCGCCGGATGGCGGCGGAGAAGTCCGCCCGCTCGGCGTACTCGTAGACGCGGCGATTCACCCGTGCAGCGAGCCTGGTCTGTTCGAACGAAGCCTTCTTCTCGATCATGTCCAGGTCGTAGACAAGGCGGTCGAAATGGCCGGGCATCAACACTCGGTAGTCGTAAGGCACCGAGCCGGTTCCCAAGTGGTTGATGTGGCGAACGATGTTCGTCGTGCAGTTGTTGGTGAAGGTGTGGTAGAATTCGGGGCGCTCCGCCAGCGCATTGACCCGCTGCATGACGTCGACAAACATTGCCCGGACGACCTCTTTCGGCGCATTGGCTCGGTAGACATACACACCGCGGAGACACTGATCGGTGCATACGCGGATCATGTCGCGTTCGTCGGCCACGACGTACATCAGCTCGAATTGGCGCAAAACGCCTTTCAGCGCCGCGTACTGTTCCCCCTTCTCCTTGCGAATCTCCACGGAGACTCCGAGATACTCGTCGCCTTCGAACCCGAAGCTCACGGCGATGTGGGCGAGGGCCGGCATTTCCAGGAAGGGAACGACCACGAAGTCGAGGCTCTCGATCTTGTTCAAGTCGAACGTCTTGTCGTAATGGGCGACGTCGTAGTCTTCGGCCGTCCGATAGGTGCAGTTGCGGATATTGCGAACGGTCACCAGGTCGCCGTTGAACTCCGCCCGCGAGAGTACCGCCAGATCCGCTGTCCAGTCCCGGTCGTTCGACGGCGCCAGTGCCTTGGCCGCGTTTTCCGGCAGCGCAAGGATCGGACGGACCGTCTTGTCCAAACCGGGATCGAGGGGACCGACCGCCGGCACGCCGGCGCACCCGCAAACGGCCGACAGGGCAATCGCCGCGGCAAGGGACAGACTGGAAAACGGGTAGGCTGGTACGGAAATGGCAGGAATCCCCAACGCCAATCACCGGCACGCCGATCCTCCGGCCGGTACCGCGGGACTGTAAGCACGGAAAAGACACAGGGAATAGGCAAGGCTGCGAAAGGACCCGCATTTCCACGCAGCCCGGGTCGTGGGGTTGATATCCGAAAGGTCGATCGAACGCAATAGCGATCCATGAAGTCGATGGTTCCCACACGCGAGTTTGGGAGGCACGAATATGCAGGGGCGGCGATCCTTGGGGCTCGCCAAGGATTCCAGGCATCCAAACGGCGCCGCGATGCGGCACCCCCAAACCGTCCGAAGAAGCGGCTCACCTTGACGCACGCCAGGCAAAGCACGAGGATGCCTCGCGGTGGATCGAACGAGCTGTCGTGCAGACCGACAGCGAGCGGCCCAACGCTCAAGCATGTCCCGGCCCGGATCGCTATGAAGATCGCCCTGGTTCACGACTGGTTGACCGGCATGCGCGGGGGCGAGAAGTGTTTGCAGGTGCTCTGCCGGAACTTCCCCAACGCGCAGGTTTACACCCTGTTGCACATTCCCGGCACAACGTCTCCAGACATTGAGCGGATGGCGATCCACACGAGTTTCCTGCAACACCTGCCTGGCGCAAAGCGCTATTATCGCTATCTTCTGCCCCTCATGCCGGCGGCCATCGAGAGGCTGAACCTGCCCGACGATGTCGACCTGGTGGTCAGTCTCAGCCACGCGGTGGCCAAGTCCGTGCGGGCGCCGCGCGGGGCAATCCATGTCTGCTACTGTTTCACGCCGATGCGTTACGCATGGCATCGCCGCGCTGACTATTTCGCGGCCCCCACGCGGCTCGCCGGCGCGCCGATCGCCGCCGTCCGCGAGAAGATCCTCGACCGCATCCGGCGGTGGGACCGTGCCACGTCGGACCGGGTGACTCACTTTCTTGCGATCAGCCGCACCGTGCAAAGGAGAATCGAAGACAGCTACGGCCGCCCGAGCCAGATTCTCTATCCGCCGGTCGACACGGAGTTCTACGCACCGGATCGCGAGGGCCCGTCCGCCCGAGAGGACTATTATCTGTGTGTTTCGGCCCTGGCCCCCTACAAGCGGATCGATCTGGCCGTGCAGGCCTGCCGCCGGTTGGGGCGACGGTTGGTCGTGATCGGCGCCGGCCCGGAGCAGCGGCGATTGAAGCGGCTCGCCGGGCCGATGATCGAACTGGCCGGCTGGTGCTCCGACGAGACGATCCGGCAGCATTTCAGGCGCTGCCGAGCCGTTTTGTTTCCCGCCAACGAGGATTTTGGGATTGTGCCGCTGGAGGCGCAGGCCTGTGGAACGCCGGTGATCGCCTACCGCGATGGAGGGGCCACGGAAACAATCGTGGGGGCGACCCCGCTCCGCCCCGGAACCGGCTGGTTCTTCGATCGGCAGACGCCCGACTGCCTGGCACGCGCGATCGAGGAGTCTGAACGGACGAACGGTTGGTTTTGCCCGAACAGGGCCAGGACGCAGGCCGAGCGGTTTTCCACCGTGAGATTCGAGCGGGAATTCTTGGCTTATCTGAATCAGACGATGTAGGAAAAGGGACGACAAGAGGGTCAAGTCGAACGGATCGCCTCGCTCATCGAAGCCCGCATCGGTTCAATTCCGGATCAGGTCAGGCGGGATCTCAAGCGGTTGTCGTTGGAAGACTTGCGCCAAGTGGCCTCCAGAATCCCAGCGGCCGGCTCGCTGGCTGAGCTCGGCTTGCCGACGTCCTCAGCCGAAGGATGATCGGTGCCGGACGGGCGGCGGAAATCCGGCGGACAGGGATAAAACTGCCGTCTGCCGAAGGTCGAGCCGACAATCATGGGCAAATGACCATCTGCAAGAGACTTCCCCACCCTTGCGAGGGGTTCTCGGGGTTGCCTTCTTGACATTGCCGCTCTTGTTGGGTATATGATAGGGCTTGTTGAGTGTCGCAAGTCCGGTTCCTGTCGGCCATTTGGGACGAAGCAGCGGAGTGGTTGCCCCACACGTCCATTTGGGGGGTCTGTCTGCTGATTCGATCGGCACCGAGGCGATCGGACTGTGCTCCCCATTCCACGCCCCATAGACTGGTGCTTCACGAGCGCTTGTTCGCCCGAGTCGCCTTCCCACGGGGCGGTGTTCCCCTGGAGCTTTGCAGCATGGCCGACTATCGTCACATCGAAGTCTCTCGAAACGGTGCTGTCTACGTGGCCAAGTTTCTGGAGCACAAGATCCTCAACGACATGGTCATCGAAGGCATCGCGCGCGAGCTTTACGATCTGGCCGCCAAAGAGGACTGCAAGAATATCCTGCTGAACTTCTCAGGCGTGGGTTTTCTCTCCAGTTCCGTGCTCGGCAAGCTGATCACTTTGAACAAGCGGATGAAGGCCAAGGGGGGCCAGTTGAAGCTGTGCGAACTGCGACCGGAGATCATGGAGCTCTTCACGCTCACCAACCTGACGAAAATCTTCGATATCCGCGGCGACGAGACCAACGGAATGCTGGCGTTTTATTGAGATGGAGCAAACCGCTCGCCGATCGCTTTCACGGGGCAGGTTTCGGCTCGCGACTCCGTGGATTGCCGTCGTCCCCCTGCTGGGGAGTCGCCCCCCGCGCCCCGCGCGACGTCTATTGAGCCGCTGCCCTCTGTATCGGCGCCGGCCTGCAACGGAAAGCTACCCCCGGGTAGTCCTGAAAAGATGTTAGAAGTCAATCTTCCGGACGGAAGTGTCATGCAGTTCTCGCGCCGCGTCCGCGCGATCGACGTGGCGGAGGCCATCGGGCCGGGTTTGGCCAAGGCGACGCTGGCCGCAGAACTCGCTGGCCGGATCGTCGGCGCCGATTCGTATCTGCCCGACGAGGGCACGGTCGATCTCCGGCTGCTGACCAGAAAGGATGCGGAATCGCTCGGCGTGATGCGTCATTCGGCCGCGCACGTGATGGCCCGGGCGGTGCTCCGCCTCTACGAAGGAGTGGAACTGGCTTTCGGCCCCACCGTCGAGAACGGCTTCTACTACGACTTCGCGTTGGAAGAGCCGATCAGCGAGGCCGATTTTCCCAAGATCGAAGCGGAGATGGCCCGGATCATCAAGGAGAATGAACCCTTCGAGCGGATCGAGGAGCCGCGCGACAGGGCCATCCAGCTCTGCCGCGACTTGGGCCAGCAGCTGAAGGTCGAACACATCGAGCAGGGCCTGCGCGACGAGCAGACCGTCTCCTTCTACCGCCAAGGCGAATTCATCGACCTCTGCCGCGGTCCCCACCTGCCCGGGCCCGCAGCGATCGGGGCTTTCAAGCTGCTCTCCGTCGCCGGCGCTTACTGGAAAGGGGACGCCTCGCAGAGACAGTTGCAACGGCTTTACGGTACGGCCTGGTTCTCCAAGCAGGACCTTGAGGGCTATCTGAAGCGCGTCGAAGAAGCCAAGCGCCGGGACCACCGCGTGCTGGGCAAGCAGCTCGAACTATTCATGATCGATCCCGATGTCGGCTCCGGACTGATTCTCTGGCTGCCCAAGGGCGCCATGATCCGCCGCGAGCTGGAGGGGTTTATCTATCAGAAACTCATCGAGCACGGCTACCAGCCCGTCTACACGCCCGTCATCGGCCGCGTCCAACTCTACCAGGTCTCCGGGCACTACCCGTACTACGCCGACAGCCAGTTCCCGCCGATCGACATGGCCGACGGCGACCGCTACCTGTTGCGGCCGATGAACTGTCCGCATCACATCACGATCTACCGGTCCAAACCGCGCAGCTACCGGGATTTGCCGCTGCGATTGGCTGAATTCGGCACCGTGCACCGCTTCGAGCAGTCGGGCGAGCTGAGCGGCATGACGCGCGTCCGCGGTTTCACCCAGGACGACGCCCATATCTTCTGCACCGAGGAGCAAATGGCGGCGGAATTCCGCGGATGCCTGGAAATGACCCAGTCGGTGCTGGCCACGGTCGGTCTTCACAACTACCGGGTGCGGTTGAGCTTCCGCGATCCGCACAGTGACAAGTATGTGGGCGATCCGGCCACCTGGGATCGCGCCGAGGCCTCCCTGCGGCAGGTGTGCGAGGGCATGGAATTGCCGAACCTCGAAATCGAGCCGGGCGAGGCCGCTTTCTATGGCCCCAAGGCCGATTTCATTGTCGCCGACTGTATCGGACGCGAATGGCAACTCGGGACCGTGCAGCTCGATTACAACCTGCCCAGCGCCGAACGGTTCGGCCTGGAGTACATCGGCCCGGACAACCAACCGCACTGCCCGGTGATGATCCACCGCGCCCCGTTCGGCTCGTTCGAGCGGTTCATCGGGATGCTGATCGAGCATTTCGCCGGTGCGTTTCCCCTTTGGCTGGCGCCGGAGCAGGTCCGTGTGCTCGTCGTCAGCCAGAAGTTCGAATCCTATGGACTGGAAGTGGAGCGGCAATTGCGCGCTGCCGGCCTCCGCGCCACCGGCGACTACCGCAGCGAGAAGATCGGCGCGAAAATCCGCGATGCCCAGATGGAAATGATCCCTTACATGCTGGTTGTCGGCGGCCGGGAAACCGCCAGCCGCACCGTCGCCGTCCGCGAGCGGCGAAGGGGAGACCTGGGGGTAATGCCGCTCGACCAGGCAATTGCCAGGTTCGCACAAGAAATCGCCACCAAGGCCCTGCCCGATCCGGGAGATTCCCGCAATTAGTAAAATTGGGGGGTGAGAGATCTGCCGGAAAACTTGGGGGATGTTGGCAGGCCCAAGTTGACGTGCGCACGCTCGTCGGGAATACTCATGGAGAATTTTTGTTGGTGGCCGCCTGTTCCGGTGCGTGCACGGCGGTCGCCGTTTTTCGAGGTTCACGGACTGGTTTGGCGAGCTGCTCGGAGAGAATCCAGCCGTTTGCCGCAGGCAAAGCTCCGCTCCGCCGGTCCACCACTCTTTGAGGAGGAAGTAGACCATCACCACCAAACAGACGCAGCGCATCAATGAGCAGATCCGCACGTCGCCGGTCCGTGTAATCGGCGTCGATGGCAGCCAGTTGGGTATTTTGTCAACCGATGAGGCGATCCTTGTCGCCCGCAACGCCGGATTCGATCTGGTGGAAGTCTCGCCCGACAGCAAGCCGCCGGTCTGCCGTGTGATGGATTTTGGCAAGTTCAAATACCAACAGAAGAAGCGGCAGCACAAGAGCCATACCCATCAACACAAAGTCAAGGAAATCCGCGTCCGCCCGAAAACCGGCGATCACGACATCCAGGTGAAAGTCAATCGGGCAAGGGAGTTCCTGGAGCATAAGCACAAGGTGCAAATCTCGGTGATGTTCCGGGGCCGAGAAATCACGCACATTGAGGAGGGGGACCGGGTCATCCGGCAGATGATCGAGCGTCTCGAGGACGTGGGGAAGGTTGAATCGGTGCCCTCGCGACAGGGCCGGCGAATCCTCTGCACCCTGGCTCCCAAGTAGTCCCTCTGGCGGACCCCCCTTTCTCAACCCCCAAGACGGTCTATAATAACGGGTCTCTATCCACGCGGTTGCCGATTGGCAGGTGCGTTTTCCATGTTGAGCGCGCTCTCTTCGGATAGCGGCCGCGCGTGCGGCGCTAGGCCGATTGTTGCGGGAGAGGAGAGCATGTGCTCGTCGGTTTTGTGATCCCGCACCCCCAGAAAGTTGGTTGTTCGTCATGCCGAAGCAGAAAACCCACAAGGGCACCAAGAAGCGTTTCCGCCTCACGGCATCCGGCAAGGCAAAACACCGGCAGGCGGGTACGAGCCACCTGGCCACGCGAATGAGCCAGAAGCGCAAGCGAAATCTGCGCGGCACGGCCTGCGCATGCGACGTCGAAGCGAAGAGAGTTCGAGACGCCCTGTGTGGCAACAGCGGGTAAAGACGTTGGCGGGGGAACGTCTCCCGGCGGGCCGCAGCTCTCCAAGCGGGATCGGCCCGCGGCCAATTCCATTTCCCCCATGGTTGGTCATGCGGGACGGGCAGGACAACGCTTCACCGCTGCGCCGGAGAAGGGCCTTGATCCCGTGAACATCAGAGAGGTCTCCCAATGAGAACCACCAAAGGCGCTGCCAGGACACGAGCCAAGAACCGCCTCTACAAGAAGGCGAAGGGCTTTCGCGGCGGCCGCGGGCGTCTGCTCCGCACTGTCAAGGAAACCCTCATCCGGTCCGGCCACTTCGCCTACCGCGACCGCCGGGTCCGCAAGCGGGAATTCCGCCGCTTGTGGATCATCCGCATCAACGCAGCCGTGCGCGCGCACGGCCTCCGCTACAGCCAATTCATCAACGGCCTGGCCAAGGCCCGGATCGAATTGGACCGCAAGATGCTCTCCGAGTTGGCGATCCACGACCCGGAAGGCTTCACCGCCGTGGTCGAGCGGGTCAAAGCGGCTCTCGAAGCCTGATCCCGCAACCTGGCAACAGGGCGGTGCGGCCTGCTCGCCCAACAAGACGGCCCAGCCCCCGCAATCCGCGCCGAGGGCATATCACGAGCCGTGGCGATCCCCCTTGAGGGTCGCCCGGCTCTTTTTTTGCCGCCGCCGGATGATCCACAGCCCGCCTGACGCGCCCGCGGCGACACGTCTCCAGCGTCTTCGGCCAGGTGCCGCAGGCGACCTTGCCAACGCGGACCGCGCACAAGGTATGGACGCTTCCGCAGACGGTTGCTTCGCCAGTTCCGCCCGGTCAAGAGGATCGGAAAGACATCCCTGCCGCTGCCGGGCAAGCCGGCTCGCCGGGCGGGCGCAATCCGGGCGGCGAGCGGCCCGGCATTTGGCGTGCGGTCGCCAGAGAACCTATAATCGCAACGATTCACGTCCGCCCCGCGGCCAAGCGAAGAATTCTCTTCGTCCACGGAAGCCGCCCGCCCTGACCATCCGGTCTGGCGGCTGGAGACGATGGCCGACGGCGGTTGTTCACCAACCGATCCTCAAGAGGAGATTCTCCATGAGCGAAACCCGAAACACCGCCACACCCCGCCGCGAGTTCTTGAAGACCACCGGCAAGCTGGCGGCGGCGGCGACCCTGCTCGGCGCGGCGCCGCGGGGCGTCCACGCGGCCGAGGACAATACAATCCAGCTCGCCCTGATCGGCTGCGGCGGGCGGGGCACCGGCGC
Organism: Pirellulaceae bacterium; assembly: GCA_012744395.1. Taxonomy (GTDB): domain Bacteria; phylum Planctomycetota; class Planctomycetia; order Pirellulales; family Thermoguttaceae; genus JAAYCB01. The sequence goes on along the minus strand of JAAYCB010000435.1, from coordinate 1,735 downwards.
TGCCCAGAATGCCTTGTCCGTGCCGAATGGCCCGACCAGACTGGTCGCCATGGCCGACGTTTTCGAAAACCGCCTGCAAAGCAGCGTCAAAGGGCTCTCCTCGCGATCCGACCGGCAGATGGATGTTCCCGCCGAGCGGCAGTTCCTCGGCTTCGACGGTTACAAGAAGGCCATCGACTGCCTGAAGCCGGGCGATGTCGCGATCCTCGCCACGCCGCCGGCCTTCCGCTGGGTTCATTTCGCCTATGCCGTCGAAAAGGGCGTCCACGTGTTCATGGAGAAGCCGGTCACGGTCGACGGCCCCACGACCCGCCGGATGATCGAGCTCGGCAAAAAGGCCGATCAGAAGAACCTCAAGGTCGGCGTCGGGCTGATGGTTCGGCACTGCCGCGGGCGGCAGGAACTGCTCAAGCGGATTCGCGATGGCCAGATCGGCGAAATTCTCGCCCTCCGCGCCTACCGCATGGCCCAGCGCTCGGCCACGTGCGGCGCGCCGCCGCAAGGAATGAGCGAAGTGCTCTTCCAGATCGCCAGGTTCCACAGCTTCCTCTGGGCCAGCGGCGGCCTGTTCAGCGACTACTTCATCCACCAGATCGACGAATGCTCCTGGATCAAGGGCGCCTGGCCGGTCAAGGCCCACGCCCTCGGCGGGCGGCACTACCGCGGCGACGATCTCGACCAGAACTTCGACACCTACTCGGTCGAGTTCACCTACCCGGACGGCACGAAACTCTTCTACAACGGCCGGGCCATGTCGGGCTGCAAGAACGAGTTCGCCAGCTACGCCCACGGCGCCAAGGGCTCGGCGATCATCTCCACCTCCGCCCACACGCCCGGCAGGGTACGCCTCTTCAAGGACCAGACCTATGAGAAGGCGAGCGAAATCTGGGCCTTCCCCCAGCCCGAGCCGAACCCCTATCAGCTCGAGTGGGACGACCTGGTCGATGCGATCCGCAACGACAGGCCCTACAACGAGGTCGAGCGCGGCGCCATCGCCAGCATGGTCACGTCGATGGGCCGCATGGCCGCCCACACCGGCAACGAGGTGACCTACGAGGAGATGCTCGCCTGCGAGCACGAGTTCGCCCCCGACGTCGACAAGTTGACCGAAGACGGGCCTGCCCCGGTACAGCTCAAAGACGGCAAATATCCCGTCCCCATGCCGGGGATCATCACGGCGCGGGAATACTGATTCGCGCGCATATTTCCGCTTTCCGGCAGACGGCCGGGCGGCCTCCCGGTACGGCCGCCCGGCCGTCGCCTCTGAGCGGCGCGCGGCCGCGCCCCCGGCCCCTCCGACGCCAAGCAGTCAAACACCGCCTCCCACGCCCCAGTTTCCGCCGCGGGCTGTCAATGGCGGCTTTTCTTTCCGTCTTTTCCTTCCTCCCGCTGGGAAATCGGGCCCTGGGCGGTGACCTTATCATGAGCACGATCGGGGGCGGCAGCCAGCGGACAGAGGGCAGGCTGCACGGGCCCCTGTGACCTGGCGGCCGGCGGCTTTCGCCACAAGGCCATCGAAAGTGCGGCGTCGCACGACGCGCAACGCAGCAACGGAGGGGATGTGGAGCGGATCGACGCCGAACAACTTCGGAAGCTGATCGACACTTGCGGCGCGGCGCTCGGGCGCAGAAGGAGAACAAGTCGTGGAGCGACGTTCCCCCCGGCCTTTGGCTCGCGATGCCGCCGGCTGGATTGCCCAAGGCTGGATTGCCCAAGGCTGGATTGCCCAAGGCTG
>JAAYCB010000434.1 GCA_012744395.1 Pirellulaceae bacterium | reverse complement strand
TTCAGGGTGGCTTGGTTCAGGGTGGCTTGGTGGGGGTGGCTTGCATACCCAGGGTGGCGCGAGCGCGGCTACGCCGCGTTCGCGCCACCCTGGGCTGGACTGTTGCACGCCTTCGGCGTGTGCGAATGCTTGACCTCGCGCGGCGACACCGCTAGATTCCACATTGGTCCAAACATCGTTTTCGCGCGTCCAAATTGGAGGCCGAGGGGAAGCAGTCGGCCGAGATCGGCGTTTTTTGCCGGCAAGCCGGGCGGGATTCCGGCGGCCGGCTGGGCGTCGGCGTTTGGCCTTCTTCCTAAAAGATTTGAGGTTCGAAATTCGACATTCCTCGCAGATCAGGGGAGCATCGGAATGAAACTCGGGTTTGTCAGTGCGATCCTGCCGGATTTGTCTCTCCAGGAGGTCGCCGCGTATGCCGCTGAAACCGGTTACTCCTGCGTGGAGCTGATGTGCTGGCCGCCCGGCGGCGCGGAACGCCGCTATGCGGGGGTGACCCACGTCAACGCTGACGGGTTCGACAAGGCCCGGGCCGACGAGGTCCAGGGCGTGATGCGGGCGTCCGGAGTCGAAATCAGCGGCCTGGGCTACTATCCGAATCCGCTCGCGCCCGATCTCGAGGAGGCGGACGTTTGCGTCCAGCACATCCGCAAAGTGATTCTCGCGGCCGAAATGCTCGGCATCGGCGTTGTCAACACCTTCATCGGCCGCGATTGGACCAAGTCGATCGACGACAATTGGCCCCGCTTCAAGGAGACGTGGACGCCGCTTGTCAAGTTCGCCGAGGACCACGGGGTCAAGATCGGCATCGAGAACTGTCCGATGTTGTTCACCGAGGACGAATGGCCGGGTGGGAAGAACCTGGCCCAGAGCCCGGCGGTTTGGACCCGGATGTTCAATGAGATCCCCTCGGATCATTTCGGGCTGAATTTCGACCCCTCGCACCTGGTCTGGCAGTTCATCGACTGCGAGAAGGCGATCCGCGATTTCGGCGACCGGATCGTTCACGCCCACGCCAAGGACGCCAAGATCGAGTGGAGCGTTCTTTCGGAAGTGGGCATTTTCGGACGGATCATCGACTGGCACACGCCCAAGCTGCCCGGCATGGGCGACGTGGATTGGGGCAAGTATTTTTCGGCGCTGACCGACGCCGGCTACCAAGGGCCCGTCTGCGTCGAGGTCGAGGACCGCGCCTACGAGGGGTCGCTTGAGCTCCGCAAGCTTTCGCTCCGCCAGAGCAAGGCGTTTTTGTCGCAGTATATTCCGTAGGCAACGGGTCACGGGTGATAGGAATCAGGGGTCGGGAGTCAGCTTACCGGTTGCGGGTCACAACAATTCACGGCCCACCGGGCGCAGCCAGCACGGTTTGCCTGCTCGCTTCTGCGCGGCGGCCTGTAACCTGCAACCTGTTGGGAGTCTAACGAGGCCCTGGCACGAGGGTCATACAGCCTTTTGTTTGGAGAACGCAGCATGAACCAGTTAAAAGCAGCCGTTGTTGGAGCGGGATTCATCGGGCCGGTTCACGTCGAGGCCTTGCGCCGCCTGGGGATCACGGTGACGGGAATCCTCGGCTGCGACGACGCCGAGTCGCAGCGCGCGATGTCTTCGCTGGGGCTGCCGAGGGCCTATGCGAGCCTCGATGAGCTGCTGGCCGACAAGACCGTCGACGCCGTGCACCTGGCGGTCCCCAATGTCCTGCACTACGCGTATGCCAAGAAGGCGTTGGCCGCCGGCAAGCACGTGATGTGCGAAAAGCCGCTGGCGATGAACGCCAACGAGTCGGCCGAGTTGGTCGAGCTGGCCAAATCGAGCGGCAAGGCGGCGGCCGTCTGCTACAACCTCCGCTATTATCCGCTCAACCTCCAGGCTCGGGCGATGGCCCGGCGGGGCGATCTGGGCGAGATCTACGCGATCAACGGCAGCTACGTGCAGGACTGGCTGCTTTACGACACCGACTACAACTGGCGCGTCCTGGCCGACCAGGGCGGCCAGCTCCGCGCGGTCTCCGACATCGGCACGCACTGGATGGACCTGGTCCTGTCGATCACCGGCCTGGCGGTCGATTCCGTCTTCGCCGACCTCAACACGGTCCACAAAATTCGGAGACGCCCCCTGGGCGAGGTCGAGACCTTCACGGGCAAGGCGGGCGCGGAGGCCGCCACCGAGCCGATCGAGATCACCACCGATGACTACGGCTGCATCCTCTTCCGCTTCAAGAACGGCGGCCGCGGCAGCCTGCACGTTTCGCAGGTGACGGCCGGGCGCAAGAACTGCCTCCGCTACGAAATCTCCGGGGCCAAGTGCGCACTGGCCTTCGACAGCGAATCGCCCAACCAGTTGTGGATCGGCCACCGCGGCGAGCCCAACGAATGCCTGATCCGCGACCCGTCCCTCCTATCGGAGATGGTCCGCCGATACACCAGCTATCCCGGCGGGCACAACGAGGGCTTTCCCGACGCCTTCAAGCAGTGTTTCCGCTCGTTCTACCAGTCCATCGCCGCCGGCGATTTCTCGGCCGAGCCGTTCTTCCCCACCTTCGCCGAGGGCCACCGCGAGGTGCTGCTCTGCGAAGCCATCCTGGAGAGCCACCGCCAGGAGAAGTGGGTCAAGCTGTAGCCGCGGCAGGAGTCGCCCCGCAGCCGCGTCTC
>JAAYCB010000433.1 GCA_012744395.1 Pirellulaceae bacterium | reverse complement strand
GCGTTGGCGGCGGCGCTGCTGTTGGCCGTTTCGCCCGCCATGGTCTTCTATTCGCGCTACTACATCCAGGAGATGTTGCTGGCCTTCTTCACGCTTGCCGCAATTGCGTCGGCCTGGCAATCCGCGCGGACCCGCTCGCCGTGGTGGGCCGTCGCCTGCGGCGCCTGTTTCGGCCTGATGCACGCGACCAAGGAGACCTGGGTTCTCGCCGCCGCGGCGATGGCCGTTGGCCTGGCGCTTGCGCTGGCCTGGAGCCGCTGGCGCGACGGCCGGCTGCCCGACCTCCGCTTGCGCGTCAGCGGCCGATCCCTGGCGCTTGCCGCCTGCGCGGCGGTGCTCGTCTCTACGCTTGTATACTCGTCCTTCGGCGCGGATTGGCGCGGAACGATCGACTCGATCCTGGCCTACGGGACCTACTTCCAGCGCGGCCGCGAAGGCGGAATCCACGCACACCCGTGGCACTACTATCTCCAGTTGCTTGCCGCCAACCGCCCGGGGCGCGGCTTCTTCTGGAGCGAGGGGCTGATCGTCGGCCTGGCCGTGGTGGGCGCCGCGGCCAGCCTCGCTTCGAGCGGCCGGCGGGGCTCGGCGGACTATCTGGGTCGGTTCCTCGCACTATATACGCTCGCCCTGACCGCGCTCTATTCGGCGCTTCCCTACAAAACGCCCTGGTGCCTGGTAAGCTTTCTTACCGGGATGATCCTGCTGGCCGGCGCGGGCGCGGCGGCGATTGTCCGCTGGACTCCCACCTCGCTCGGCAAGTCCGCGGCGATCGCGCTGTTCCTGGCGGGGACCGCCCAGCTCGGTTGGCAGTCGTACCAGCTGAATTTCCGTTTCCAGGCCGACACCCGCAATCCCTACGTCTACGCCCACACCTCGACCGACCTGGTCAACCTCGCGGCCCAGTTGGAGCGATTGGCGCAGGTCTCGCCGGCCGGCCGGGCGATGGTCGTCCACGTCGTGACCGCGGAAAACTACTGGCCGCTGCCCTGGTACCTCCGCAAATCGGCGCCCAACAGCGTCGGCTACTGGGACTCTCCATCCTCCTGGTCGAGCGACACCGCAAGCCGCCGCCCGCCCGAGGTGATCCTTACGACTCCCGACGAAGCGCCCGCGGTCGATCGGCTCCTCCGCGCGGTCTACGATGGCCCGATGCTCTACGGCCTGCGTCCCGGCGTCCTGCTCGGCATCTACGTCCGCGGCGACTTGTGGCAAGCCTTCCTGGCGGCGCAAGCGCCGGAGGTTGCACCCGCTGCGGCGGGGAATTACGATTCTCGTGGACGGCCGCGCGCGATTGGACCGATCGGACCCCGCGGACGCCGTCAGCCGAGCCAAACTCAAGCCCGACAACCGAGGAGACGTTGAACATGCGATACCCAGAAGTCACGCGACGCGAGTTTCTCAAGGCAGCCGCCGGAGCGGGCGCGTCTCTGGCCGCGCCGGCGCTCGTTCCCGGCAACGTGCTCGGCAAGGACGGCGCCGTCCCGCCAAGCGAGAAGATCATCGCCGGCGGGATCGGGCTGCGGGGGCGGGGGATGGGCGACCTCCAGTGGATGATGCACCAGCCCGACGTCCAGTTCGTCGCCGTCTGCGACTTGCAGAAGAAGCAGCGCTTGGCCGTCAAAAACCACGTCGACGCTCAGTACGGCAACCAGGATTGCCGGGCATACCCGGAGATCGGGGCTTTCCTGGCCGAGCGGACCGACATCGACGCCGTGCTGATCGCCACGGGCGACCGCTGGCACGCGATGGCCTCGATCCTGGCGATGCGCGCCGGAAAGGACGTCTACAGCGAAAAGCCCTCCTCGATGACGATTGCCGAGGGCCGCGCGGTCGTGGAGACCGCCCGCCGCTACGCCCGCGTCTACCAGACGGGCACCCAACGGCTGAGCGAGCCGAACCACGTTTTCGCCATCGAGATGGCCCGCACCGGCCGGCTGGGCAAGATTCACACGGCCTACGCGCACATCGCCCCCTGGGACGCCGCCCAGATGCGGCACGATTGGCTGCCGGCCGCCGCCGAGCCGCCCAAGGACGAGGTCGACTGGGACGCCTGGCTGGGCCCCTGCCCGTGGCGGCCCTACAACCCGAGCTATGTCTCGGGCGGGTGGCGGGGCCACTACGATTTTCACACCAGTTGCATCGGCGAGTGGGGCGCGCACACCTTCGCCCAGGCGCAGGCCGGACTGGATTGCGGCGAGACCTCGCCGGTCGCGTACGAGTACGTCGACAACGAGACCGGCGACGGCATGGTCACGCACTTTGCCAGCGGAGTGAAGATGATTTTCTCGCGGGGCGACAAGTACTGGCACGGTTCGTGCGGCGAGCGGTTCGACGGCGCCGGGGGTTGGGCCGCCGCGGCCGACGGCTATTCCCGGCCCGACGTCTCCTCGCCCGACCTCTTGCGCGAGTACAAGAAGGTCATCGGCGAGTACGTCGCCCGCACCGGCAGGTCCCTTGACCACATGCGGAACTTCCTCGACTGCGTGAAGAGCCGCGAGCCCGCCGTGGCCAACGCCGCCGTGATGCACCACTCGATGACCACCGTCCACGCCGCCAACATTTGCATGTGGCTGAAGCGGAGTCTCAAGTATGATCCGGTAAAGGAGGAGTTCATCGGCGACGAGGAGGCCAATCGCTTCCGCTCGCGGGCCATGCGGGAGCCGTACGTGTACTGAGACACGCACGGCGAAGCGTTTGCTCAGCAGTCACAGCAATTTCGAGAAGGACTTGCCATTATGGGGAACAGCACACTGACCACCGATCCCAAAACCGCGCGGAACGCCTCCCAGGGCCGGAAAAAGACG
>JAAYCB010000432.1 GCA_012744395.1 Pirellulaceae bacterium | reverse complement strand
TCAACAGCCAAATCACCACCAGACCGATCACCGGCCCCGGCGCGGCCAACCCCGCGGCCACCAGGGTCCAAACCAGCTTTCTCCCGATCCCCTCGAATCGCGCGATCCAGGCCAGGATCGTGCCCGCGAACACCGCCACGGTGGCTGCCAGCGCGCCGATCAGGATCGTCCAGCCAAACTCCTCGCGATAGCGCCACGGGGCGCCGCCAACCAGCCGCAGGGATTTTTCCAGCGACCAGGCCCGCACCCGCCCCGCCGCCGTCTGGCTGACGACGATCCCGGCCTTCGAAACCAGGTTGATCGCGGGAATCCCCACGACCAGCAGGATTCCCAGCGCGACGATTGCGGTCGCGATGGGACTCCAGCGGCCAAGTCGGTAGAGAAACGGGCCGCGGAGCGTCGGCGGGCGGCCCGCCGACGTGATCGCCAGCAGGACGACCAGCCCCCCCAGGACGGCAAGTGCCGTCACGCACAGCGTCGGTAAGAAACCCGGCGGGCCGACCAGCGCCCCGCGGACCTCCTGCGGACCGATCGCCGTCTGGGTATAGATCTCCTCGGCAAACGTCCGCACGCCGAACAGGTCGGTCACGGCGATCTCCGACGCGGTTGTCACCGCCACCCACAACGCCGCCGCGCCGACCGCCCCGCGACTGGCCGGCAGCGTCACCCGGACCAGCACCGCGCCCGGCGAGCCGTCGAGCAGGGCCTGTTCCTCCAGTTCCGGCTCAACCAGCCGCAGCCCGGTGCCGACGATCAGGGCAACCCAGGGCACGGAGGCGATCCCGTGAATCCAGACCGCCGCCCAGAAGCCCTCCAGCCAGACGCCCCGCCCCAAGGCCAGGGTCGCCCAACCTTGCAGCCCGAACCCCGCCTCCCAAGCGGCCGCATGGAGGTAAAGCGGGACGAACAGGATCGCACCCAAGAGCGCCGCCGCCGCGCGCCGCGCGCCCAGATCGGTCCGCGCAAACAGAATCGCCGCCAAGGTCCCCAGCGGAAGACTCACCAGCCAGGTGCCCAGTACAAGCAACGCCGTATTTCCAACCAGCGAGCGAATCCGGCCGTCCGCCGCCGCCAGCGCTGCCAGCACGATCGCCGCGGCGAGGAGCCACGCCCACCGGCCGGCACCCAACGAGAAACGCGTCATTCGGTTTGAGAGTCGCATCGGGAGGAGCTATCAGCCGCCGGTCCGCCAGCGATCGGCCGCCAGGTTGCGGGTTGCAGATTACAGATTATAGATTACAGACGATCGGCTACAGGGCCAACACGGCGGAAATCTCGCGATCGCAGGTCTCAGCGTCTTCGCAGACCCGATCCTCGTCCCGTTTGGGCGGCTCTGGCTTGTCAACGAGCCGGACGTCACGGCCGAGGTTATCGCAATTCGCGGAGCCGATCCAGGTTCGGCTGCTTTCCAAGTACCAGAAGCATCTGGTCGGGCTGGAGGCGGAACTGCGCGTCCGGCAGCATGGATAGCGCGCCGGTCATCGCGTCCTTGATCCCGACGACGAGAATTCCCAAGTCCCGCCGCAGGCTGAGCTGCTGGAGGGTCTTTCCTCCAAAGCTGTCGGGCACGCTGATCTCCGCCAGGCTATACTCGGGATCGATCGGCAGGTAGTCGAGCACGTTGGGCCAGGTGAGGCGGTCGGCCAACTCTTCGGCCAGTTCGCGCTCGGGGAAGACGACCCGTTCGACGCCCAGCGCGCGGAGAATCTTGCCGTGGTCGTCGGTGACTCCCTTGGCGATCACGCGCCGCGCTCCGAGCTCCTTGACGTGCAGGGCGGCGAGGATCGACTGGGTGATGTCTTCACCCAGTCCAAGCACAACCGCGTTGGCCTCGGCCAGCGGGAGGTGCTTGAGGGCTTCGCGATCCCGCGCGTCGCCGATGATCGCCTCGTAGAGGCAGTCTTTCAGCGATTCAACTCGCTCCCGCTCCGCGTCCAATCCGGTCACCCGGCAGCGGTTTTTGGCCAGTTGCCGGGCGATGGCCGTGCCGAAGGTGCCCAGACCGATCACGACAAAGTGCTTGATTTCCGCCATCGTTTCATCCGATCAATACGGACTCGCCCGGAAACTCGATCCGGTCGTCCTGCTCGGTCCGCGACAAGGCGGCGAAGACGGAGATCGGGCCCAAACGTCCGATAAACATCAAGAGGATCACGACCAGGCGCCCGCCGGCCGACAAGTAGGGCGTAATTCCCATGCTCAGCCCGACCGTCCCCAGCGCGGAGGCCACCTCGAAGAATGCGTCGAGAAACCGGCTGGCGGATTCCAGGTGGGGCGCGTGCGACTGTTCGACCACCAAGAGGACGGTTAGACCGGCAAACACCGTGATCACGTAGAGCATCGCCGTCACCGTGGCTCGCTGCACGTACTGCGGGGCGATGGTGCGGCGGAACAGATGCAGTCGCGCCTGGCCGGCGAACGCAGCCCGCGCCTGGCAGACGAGTACCATCATCGTCGAAACCTTGATGCCACCCGCGGTGGAACACGCGCCCCCACCGACGAGCATCAGCAGGATCAAGAGGAACAGGCTGGCGTTGGTCATCGCGGCCAGGTCGACCGTATTGAAACCGGCGGTCCGCGCCGAGACGCTGTGGAAGAAGGCGACCATCGGCCGCTGCCAGATCGGCATGTTCTTGAGGACGCCGTCCCACTCGAGGATCGAAAGCAGCAGCGTCCCGCCGAAAACCAGCGCGCCGCTGCCGATCAGCATCAGCTTGGTGTGCACAAGCCAGCGGTCCCAGCGCTCGCGCCAGGTTCCGTGCCAGTTCCTCCTGATGTCCAGAACCACGGGAAATCCCAGGCCGCCGAAAATGATCAGCACGGTGATCGTCAGGTTGACCAGCGGATCGCCCTGGTAACGCGTCAGGTTGTCGTCGTAGAGAGCAAAGCCCGCGTTGCAGAATGCCGAGATCGCATGGAAGATGCCGTGCCAAACCGCCTCCAGCAGAGGCTGGTCGAAGAGGTTCCTGACCGCGAGCACCAAGGCACCGATCGACTCGGCAGTCGCGGTGAACAACAGGACGTTGCGAAGAATCCAGCGAAAATCGGCCCCCGGGTCGGCGCCCAGACTCTCCGAAAGGACGACTCGAGACCGCAACGAGGCCTGCCGTCCGAACTGGAACACGACGAACGTCGTGAGCGTCATGATGCCCACGCCGCCGATCTGGATCAGGCCGAGAATCACCACCTGGCCCCAAAACGAGAAGGCGTGCTCGGTGGAGCGAACCGAGAGCCCCGTGACGCAGGTCGCGCTGGTCGAGGTGAAGAGCGCATCGAGCCACCCGATGGCTGTCTGCCCCGGATGGTGGGAAAAGGGCAAGGCCAGGAGGATCGCGCCCGCCCCAATCAGTGCGGCATAAGCGAGCACGGAGGCACGCGCCGGATATTTCTGCACCGAGCCGGAGATTTGTAGCATGGGCAAGATAAGAAACGTCCGAAAACTGGCCTTTCAGCCACCACACATCATCCCGATCGGCAGCCAAGACAAAGTGAGCGATCACACGAGCCGCAAGGGGGCAACTGGCAAATGAAGGGGTGATTATAGTCGGCTCGCCGGCTTCTGTCTGCCCACCGGTGCTGCTTGGATGAAGCGAGAGACACGCCTTTAGGGGGGCACGAGAAAACAGCGGGGTTCGGCGTCTTCACGGCTTGCAGGTCGAATGATCATTGGCGCTCTCACAAGGTGGCGGCTGGCCTCACGGGTTCTTGCCTCGCCGCCAAGGTTACCTGGCTGCCCAATGCGCCTGGTTCCCAAATTGCCTGGTTCCCAAGCCCCAGCTTGGGAACCAAGAAAGCGGCCCCGGAGATTTCGTCACCAGACAAGAGCGGATTTTTCCAGGTTCGCGGGATCTGCCGCGCCCCACCCTCTAGCGGCGGTCCGACGGTCTTTTCCCCTCCAATGTGTCCAATCGAGACGGAAGGAACGGATTTTGGGAGACTTCAGCACAGTTGCCGGGCAATCGCGAAAACGCGAAATCAGAGAGGATGATGAGGCGGCACTCCGACAAACCCGCGCTCCCGCTACTTGCTTCCATTCGCGATTTCGCGCTTTCGCGATCCGTTCCCCCATGCCCCAGGCGAGAGAACCCGATATCGGTCCGTGTCGATTTTGGCCGCTTGGGCAATTTGCCAGGCAACTGGAACACCGACCAGAGGCTGGATCGATGGCTAAAGTGTATAATCCCAGTTACCTCGTTCCCAAGCTCCAGCTTGGGAACGAGGAGGGCGGTGTTGGCTGTAATTGGGGTCCCAAGCTGGAGCTTAGGAACCGGGAGAAGGATTCGGAAAGGCGAGCATCGATGCGACTGTTCTATTGCGAGACGACCGGGTGGCTGGGTTCCGTGGGGCTTCTTGTGCTTCGCCTGGTGATGGGTGCGGCGTTCATCCTCCACGGTTGGCCCAAAATCCAGGCCCCGATGAGCTGGATGGGGCCGGATTCGGGGATTCCCGGAGCGCTCTTGGCGCTGGCCGCCCTGGTCGAGTTCGGCGGCGGCATCGCTTTGATCGTGGGGCTCTTGACTCGGCTCGCCTCCCTGGGCATCGCCGGCGTGATGGTCGTCGCGATCGCCAAGGTTCACGTGCCGGCGGGACATCCCTTTGTGAGCACCGCCGGAGCCTCTTACGAACTGCCGGCCATCTATCTTGCCTGCGCCGTTCTGCTGCTGATCCTCGGGTCGGGCCGGTTGGGGCTCGATGCGCTCGTTTTCGGCAGGGCGCGCGACACGAAAAAGAGCGCGGCCGCCTCGTGAGAGCGATGCCGCTCGGTTTCCCGGAGAACGGACCGCGGGCCCGCTTGCAGGCTAACGGCCGAGAGCCGGAAGCTTATAATGCGGAGCGGGCAAAGCCGCCCTGTTCGCGACACGCAACGACCCACGCCAAGGCTGTGCAGCATGCTTGAACCATCGATCGATCTGGAGGCCGTCCGCCGCCATTTTGAGAATGACCACTTCGCGATCTCCAGCGGCATCCGGCCGGTCGAACTGCGGCGCGGCCACGCCACGGCCGCGCTCCAAATCGAGGACCGGCACCTGAACAGCGTCGGGATCGTGCAGGGCGGAGCGATCTTCACGCTCGCCGATCTGGCCTTTGCGATGGCCTCCAACTCGCACGGCCGCGTGGCGGTGGCGATCAACACGAACCTGTCGTTTCTCAAGGCGACGCAGTCGGGCGCCCTCTATGCCGAGGCCAGCGAGGTCTCGCGGACGAGGCGGATTTCCACCTGCTCGGTCCGCGTCACGGACGATGCCGGAGCGCTGGTTGCCCTGTTCCAGGGAACGGCCTATATCAAAGACCAGGCGTTTCCAGCATCATGAAAGGGGTTCTGGCATAGACCTGGAACATGGACCTTTGGGATGTCTCCTACGACGATCTGGGCAAGCGGATCCGAGGCCGCGCGGCGCAGCCCCCAGATCGTCAACCGCTGCGACGCTGCCGCGGGGGAGTACCTGGCGCAGCCCGGCGTCTCGCTGGAGACGCCGCGGGAGTCTGTCGCCCGGGCGTTCCTGCTCGACGAGGTGTTCCGCGACTTGCTCGATGAAGCGGAGACCGACACGCTGACGGTCAATTCCTGCATGTCGACGATCGTGCCGATCTCGGAGACGACCGCCTGCCTGCCGCTGGGCCTGCTGAACGACGACGGCTACCTGGCCTTTTGCGATTGGATGGTCGCCTACGGAAGCCACTTGCGCGAAGTCGGCTATGCCGTGGCGAAGGCCGGCCTGGGCTGGCTGCCCGTCACGTGATGCCGCGCCGCGGGGTTGCGTAGGATGGCAGGCGGATCGGCGATGCGCACGCGCGATCGGGATCGGCCGCGTTGGACCACC
>JAAYCB010000431.1 GCA_012744395.1 Pirellulaceae bacterium | reverse complement strand
GCTTGCCGTTCTTGTGGGCGATGTACTCGGCGTAGGCGGCCATGAACTTCTTTCCCGGCGGGCGGAGGTCGAAGTTCGCCGGATCGTCGCGGAACGACTCGCGGTGGATCGCGCACCAGACCAGCCGGCCGTCGGTGTCGATGTTGATCTTGCAGACGCCCAGCTTGGCGGCCGGCAGGTACTGGTCTTCGTCGACCCCGCTGGCGTTGGCCAGCTTGCCGCCCGCCGCGTTGATCCGATCGACCCACTCCTTGGGGACGCTGCTCGAGCCGTGCATCACCAGCGGAAAGTCCTTGGGGACCGCCTGCTGGATCTTTTCGAGCACGTCGACCCGCAGGCCCTGGGAGCCGGAGAACTTGTAAGCGCCGTGCGAGGTGCCGATGGCCACGGCCAGCGAATCGCACCCCGATTTCTCGATGAATTCCGCGGCCTGGTCCGGCTCGGTCAGGCAGACGCTGCCGACAACGTCTTCCTCCACCCCGCCAAGCTGGCCCAGCTCGGCCTCGACGACGATCCCCTTGGCATGGGCCCGGTCGACCACGCGCCGGGTGATCTCGATGTTCTTCTCGAACTCGTGGTGCGAGGCGTCGATCATCACCGAGCTGTAAAACCCGCTCTCGATGCAGTCGTAGCAGACCTCTTCCGTGCCGTGGTCCAGGTGGACCGCGAAGATCACCTCCGGAAAGACCTCTTCCGCCGTGCGAATCATCGCCTCCAGAAACCGCTTGTCGGTGTAGTCGCGGGCGCCGCGCGAGATCTGGAGGATGAACGGGGCGGCCTTCGGCGCGTCGACGTTGTCCGCGTTGGAAGCCGCCTTGCCCAGGTTGCCGCGAAACAGGCCGACCGTCTGCTCCAGGTTGTTGATATTGTAAGCGCCGATCGCATAGTTGCCGTACGCGTGTTTGAACAGGTCCTTGGTCGTTACGATCATCTGTCTGGGCTCCTGGGGAACACGAAAGTCAGCCAAACCGGGCGGCCGGTCCCGCCCCCCCTTTCAGAGGGACGGCCGTTGCCCTCGCGCGCCGGCGCGGCGCTATCGGGCGAGACGGTTGGAAAACCTGCCGGCTGATCCGCGCGGCGAACGGCCGACATACGGCCCGATTGCCGCCGCCACGGCGGAGGGGCCACCAACAAGGCCCATTCCCGCCAATTCTACCCGATTGGCAAGACGCCCGCCAGGGTGGCCGCGGCCCGCCTGGCCGTCCGAACCGACCGCACCGCACCGGCGCGGCGGCTCAGAGCGAGCGGACGAACTCGACGAGGTCAGCCATCTCCTCTTCGCTGAGCGAATCGATGTCGCCACCCCCGTACTTGCCATGCTTGCCCTCTTTGAACAGGGATTCCAGGGTCACGTAATGGCCGTCGTGCATGTAGGGCGCTGTCCGCCAGCACTCGATCAGCGTCGGTGTGTCGAAATCGTCGCGGCGGTCGTATTTGCCCCGGCTCTTCACGTCGTGCATCTGCTTGTCCGTATAGAGCGGCTCGGGATGGCACTTGCCGCAGTTGATCCGCTCGCTGAAGAAGATCGCCTTGCCCCGCTTGGCCGACGCGCTCAGCTGGCCGTTGACCAGCGCCGGGCTGGGAACCGGCTTGAGGTTCTTCAGGTACTCGTCGATCGCCTGGGCGTCTCCATCCGGGCGGACCGCGAACTGGATGTGCGTAATGCCGCTGCGAACCGCCGTCTCCGCGTCGGCGCGAATCCCCGAAGCCATCGACGGCGGCGTCTGGTGGGCCAGCAGCATGCTGCGGCTGTTCTTCGGATTGCCCATCCCGTCGTTCATCAGGTCCCAGTTCAGGGCGTCGGCCCGCGCGTCGGGGTGGCAGCTCGCGCAGCTCTGCCAATGCTGGAAACAGAGCGCCGCGTCGTGGAAGTTGATCTCGCCCCGCCGGGCGAGCGTCAATTTCGGCCGCGGACCCAGTTCGATCAGGCTCACGGGGCGCTGGCGGTCCGAATCCAGATCGACCACGGCCACCAGGTCGCTGAAGTAGACGGCCACATACGCCTTGCCGCCGATCAACGCCAACCCGCGGGGACCGTTCACCCGCTCGCTCTCCGGGACAACCGCCCAGGGATCGCTGCTCTCCAGCCCGATCCGGCGGCGGAGGTCGACCAGGAACGCCAGGTCGTTGGGCACGTCGGCCTGGATGATCGACGAATACGTCCCGCGGTTGTCGTAGCGGCCGGCCGCCTTGGCCTCCTCCTTGGTGGCGGGAACCTCGTTGAGCTTCTTGTGCATCCCGGCCAGGTCGATCACGCTCAACTCGTGCGTCGCCGCATGCGTCACGCAGACCCGGCCGCCGTCAGCCGAGACGGCCACGCCCCACGGCATCGCCGCCCCCAGATCGATGTCGTCCAGAAGGACCGTATTGACCAGCTTCTTCGCCGCCACGTCGAGAATGCTCATCGCGTTGGTGTTCATCCAGCCGCGCTCCAGTTGCGTCGTCGGCATCTGGTAGCGGGAGAGAATGTGCACCGCGTAGGCGAACTTGCCGTCGGGCGAAACGCAGATGCCGCGGATGCCCGAACTCCCGTTGGGCAGGCGAATCCGGCTGGCGGCGAGACTGGCCGTATCGATCGCCGTGATTTCCGCCGCCACGTCATAGGAATCGCTCGGATCGTTGGAAAGTTGGTTCGCGATCAACACCGTCTTGCCGTCGGGAGAGACCGCGCTGCCGATCGGCTCGCGGACGCACTCGACCCGTGCCAGCGTCTTGCCCGAGGCAACCTCGATCACCGAGACATCGTTGTCGAACCGGTTGCAGACGTACAGCCTCTTGCCGTCGGGACTGACGACCGGGGCACACGCCGAATGGCCGGCGGCGAACGTCCCTTTCACTTCGCCCGAGGCGACATCGATCACCGCCACGCTCCCCTCCGGCTTGGCGCAGGTCACGTAGAGCAGTTTCCCTTCCGGGCAGAGAGCCAGTCCGGTCGGAGGAGCGGGGCAGGCAAGCCGCCTGCTCACAGCGCCCGAGGCCACGTCGACGACCGCGATCTGCCCGACATCCTGGCACAGGACCAGCAGCGACTTGCCGTCTTTCGAGGCAACCAGGTCGGACGGGCCTTGGTAGGGGGCGGCCCCGGCGGCGAAAACCGCCCCGGCGGCGAAAACCGCCCCGGC
>JAAYCB010000430.1 GCA_012744395.1 Pirellulaceae bacterium | reverse complement strand
GCCACATCCTGCCCGGCACGCCGCAGATTGTTTTCGGGCAAGGCGGCGGATTGGTGGAAGTCAGGTACTGCGCAACGGGTTTCATGCACGTTCGCCGCGCGGTTTACGAGAGGATTCAGCAGCGCCTCGCGCTGCCGGTCTGCAACGAACGTTTCGGAGAGCCGATGGTCCCCTTCTTCCAGCCGATGCTGCACCAGTGCGACGATGGACACTGGTATCTGGCGGAGGACTACGCCTTTTGCCAGCGGGCGCGGGAGTGCGGTTTTGCGATTGTCGCCGACACGACGATCCGGTTATGGCACGTCGGGACATACGCCTTCGGTTGGGAAGACGCCGGCATCGAGCGGCAGCGCCACGCGCGCTTTACGCTGCATTTTCCCGGCAGCGGGGAGGACGAGCGTGCCGGCGCGTGAAGGGCTGCCCGGCCGTGATCCTGTTGATCGTGGGGAAAAGACCAGCGGAAAACTGCCCTCCGATCAATCACTCAGCGGCAGCTCAGCGGATCATGCCGGCGTGGATTACGCGCGGGTTCAGATTGCCGAGCAGAATCTTAACGCGGGGTCCGAAACGACGGTTCGGTAGGCGGAGGCGGCAGGCGTTGCAGAATCGAGCCGGGAGATGGGATGCTCGTAAGCATGAACGGGAACCTGCTTGCCGTTTGCGTGCATCATCGGCGGTAGACCCGGGCACAGTCTACAAGGAACCCCGTTCTCCTCTTGGCATCACAATCCATCATGACAAGGAAGAAGGCTCAGGCTTAGACGATTCGCAAACACGCCCCGCAAGCCAAACGGACTTGGGCCACGATCACGCGGATCCGGCAGGCGGGCAAGCTCGACGTGATCGCCGAGAACAACGGCCGGGTGCGGGCGAGGAACAAGATCGCCGCAGGAAGCGTCGCCCGCGAGGGGATTTCCGTCGACGATCCGTACGGCCTGGTGAAGGACCATCCAGAATACTGGTCCGCGGACGGCGTGCATTTCAACGCCCAGCGAGTCGCCGCGGCCAAGCGAACTCTGGTTTTCAGAGAGATTATGGGTAGGGTGGAGGTTCGCAAGCGGGAGCTGGGGAACCGGGGAGACGCCCCAGCCTGTTTGGTTTGCCCAGTTCCATGCGATTGCCCGCCATCTGACATTGATTCTCCGGGCCATTCAACTACAATGTCGCGCTTCTTCAGGGCGCCGCAGACGAGGGCTGAAGTGCCACGGGGGGGGCGATTGGCCCGGTCCGGGCATCCCCCCGGGTGGGGAAACGGCGCGGTTGTCGAGCCTTTTTGAGAGACGCAGACGAGATTCAGATGGCAAAGGAAGACCCGACCGGTGGTGCGGCGCTGGAGGCCGCCCGCCGGGAGAAACTCCGCAAGATTCAGCAGTTGGGCCTCGACCCCTGGGGGGGCCGGTTCGACGGCCATGCCCCGATTGGGCAGGTTCGGGCGCGGGAAGACGAGATCACCGTCGAGCCGGTCGGCGAGTGCGAGACCGGCAAGCCGCCCGAACAGTCGGGCCCCAAGGTCCGCGTGGCCGGCCGGATCGTTCTCCAGCGGAAGAAGGGCAAGCTGATCTTCATCGACATCCGCGACTGGACGGGGCAGATTCAACTGTTCATCGGCCAGAACCAGGTCGGACCGACGAACTGGGAATTGGCACAGTGTTTCGATCTGGGCGACATCATCGGCGTCGACGGCGAACTGAAGCGGACGAAGACGGGCGAATTGACAATTTTTGCCGAGGATCTGCATTTCCTGTGCAAGGCGTTGGCGACCCCGCCGGCCAAGCACCACGGGCTGGCCGATCCGGAACTGCGGCAGCGGATGCGGTATCTCGACCTGATCCACGGCGAGGGGGTGCTGGAGAGGTTCCTGCGGCGGACGCAGATCGTTCAGTCGATTCGCGGCACGCTGGCCGCGGAGGGGTTCGTCGAGGTCGAGGGCCCGACGTTGCACGCGATCGCCGGCGGGGCGGCCGCGCGGCCGTTCACCACGCACCACAACGCGCTGGACATCATGCTCTACCTCCGCATCGCCCTGGAGCTGCACCTGAAGCGGCTGCTCGTGGGCGGGATCGAACGGGTTTATGAGCTTGGCCGCGTGTACCGCAACGAGGGGATCAGCCCGCGGCACAACCCCGAGTTCACGATGCTCGAGGTCTACCAGGCGTATGGCGACTACCGCACGATGATGGACTTGACCGAGAAGATCATCGCCGGCGCGATTCGCGCCACCGGGCAGGCGCCGCGGCTGGCCTGGGGCGGCGCGGAGATCGATTTCAGCCTGCCGTTTGCCCGAAAGACCTACGACGAGGCGTTTGCCGAGCACAGCGGCGTCGATCCGAACGACGCGGCGGCGGTGGCGGCTCTTGCCGAGGAGATCGGGCTGGAGCCGGCGGGCAAGCACCCGGACGTGGTCAAGAGCGAGGTCTTCGAAGCGAAGGTGGAGGACCGGCTGGCCGGCCCGGTGTTCGTGACGGACTACCCGGCCAGCATCTGCCCGCTGACGAAGCGGAAGGCCGGCCAGCCCGAGATCGCCGAGCGGTTCGAGCTGTTCATCCAGGGGATGGAGGTGGCCAACGCCTACACCGAGCTGAACGATCCCGACCTTCAGGAAGAGCTTTTCAGCAAGCAGCTTGCCGGCCAGGCGGAAGAGGACTCGATGGCGAAAATGGACCGCGATTTCATCCGCGCGCTGCGGCACGGTATGCCGCCCGCCGGAGGACTCGGGATCGGCATCGACCGTCTCGTGATGCTGCTGACGGGCTCGCAGACGATCCGCGAAGTGATCCTCTTTCCCCTCTTGCGGCCCGAGATTTCCGGATAACCGGGTGGAGAACCATGTATAAGCTCCTGCTCTCCTGGCGGTACCTGCGGACCCGCTACATCGCGCTGGCGTCGATTGTCAGCGTGACGCTCGGCGTGGCCACGATGATCGTCGTCAACAGCGTGATGCACGGGTTCACGACGGAAATGCGGAACCGGATCCACGGGATTCTTTCGGACGTGGTCTTCGAGTCGCGAACGATCGACGGGTTCCGCGACGCCGAGTGGCACATGGACCGGATCAGCCAGATCGCCGGCAACGAGATCGCCGCAATGACGCCGACGGTGGTCGTCCCGGCGATGCTCAACTTCCAGGTTGGCGAGCAGTGGATCACCAAGCCGGTCCAGTTGATCGGGATCGACCCGGAGACCCAGGGCCAGGTGAGCGACTTCGGCCACTACCTCCAGCACCCGGTGAACCGCCGGCAATTGAGCTTCGAACTCCGCGAGCGGGGCTACGACACGTACGATCACCAGGCGGGCCCGAATTCGCGGCCGCGGAAGCAGATGGCGTTCGCCGGGATGGGATATCGCCGCCGGATGGCCGAATCGCGGCGATTCCTCGCCGCGATGACGGCGTCGCCCGGCCAGAACCTGCCGCCCCAGCCCGGAGCCGGCGAAGATGCTTCGATTCCGCCGGCCGATCCGTTTGCCGGCGTGAACCTCGCCGATCCGTTTTCCCACAAGGAAGCGGAGGACGGCGCGGCGGCGGATTCGGGCTACGAGCAGCACACCGGGCTGGTGATGGGGATTGCCCTGGGCAGCTTCCCGCAGCAGATCGGGAAAAAGAAGGACGGCACGCCGGAGTATGAGGACGTGTTCCTGGTGCTGCCCGGCGACGACGTGAAACTCACCTTCCCCACGGCCGGCATGCCGCCGCAGGCCGTCAGCGGGGTCTTCACGATCGTCGATTTCTACGAGAGCAAGATGAGCGAATACGATTCGAGCTTCGTGTTCATGCCGATTCGCAAGCTCCAGCAGATGCGGGGGATGATCGACCCGACCACGCAGGTGGCGATGGTCAACTCGATCCAGATCAAGCTCAAGCCGGGCGTTGACGGCAGCGCGCTCCGCGACAGGCTCCAAGCCGAATTCCATCCGGAGCTCTACGTGGTCAGCACGTGGCAGGACAAACAGAGCGCCCTGCTGGCCGCCGTGCAGATGGAGACGGCGATTCTCAACATCCTCCTGTTCTTGATCATTGCGGTGGCCGGCTTCGGCATCCTGGCGATCTTCTTCATGATCGTTGTCGAGAAGACCCGCGATATCGGGATTCTCAAGTCGCTGGGGGCCTCGGGGTGGGGGGTGATGGGGATTTTCCTGTCGTACGGTTTGGCCCTTGGGCTGCTCGGCTCCGGGGTGGGGATGGGGCTGGGGCTCTGGCTGGTGGCGAAGATCAACTGGATCGCGGATGTGCTGGGGCGGATTACGGGCCGGCCGGTGTTCGATCCGGAGATCTACTATTTCTACAAGATCCCGGCGATTGTCGATCCATTTACCGTGACTTGGATTGTCTGCGGGGCCGTGGCGATCGCAGTCTTGGCAAGCGTCTTGCCGGCCATCCGCGCTGCCCGCATGCACCCGGTGGAGGCATTGCGCTATGAGTGACAGGCTCTCTCCGTGTGAGCCGGATTCAGCCGGCCGGCCGATGGATTCTCCCCTGCACTTCTCCCCCGACGCGCCCGCCGGGCCGCTGCTCGGCGGCGGAGCGGATCGCGAGGGGGGATTGGACCAGCGCCGCCGGGCCGGGACGGGCCCGAGCGAGGCGGACAGCGACGGCTCGGCCACCGCCCGGGCGGCCCTGCTGGGCGAAGAGGCCGGGGGGGAAGCCGGAGGGCATCTCCGCGGCGATCCGCCCGCCCAGTTGTCTGCGGTGGACCTGAAAAAGAACTACCAGAAAGGGCCCGTCGTGATCCCGGTGCTGCGGGGGGTGAGCCTTTCGGTCCGCGAGGGAGAGATGCTGGCAATTGTCGGCAAGAGCGGTTCCGGCAAGAGCACGCTGCTCCATCTGCTGGCCACGCTCGACGTCCCGGACGCGGGCGAAATCTACTTCGACGGGCAGCGGGTCGATCATCTGGCCGGGCTGGAGCGCGACGCCCTGCGAAACGGCTACCTGGGGATGATCTTCCAGTTCTATCACCTGCTGCCCGAGCTGACGACGCTGGAAAACGTCCTGATGCCGTTGATGATCGGCGAAAACGTCTGGGGATACGTCCGCCGCCGCCGGCAGCTCCGGCAGACGGCGGCGGGGCTGCTGGAAATGGTCGGGCTGGGCCACCGGCTGCGGCACCGCCCGCGGGAGCTGTCGGGCGGCGAGATGCAGCGCGCGGCGATCGCCCGGGCCCTGGTCGGCAATCCGCGGATCCTGCTGGCGGACGAGCCGACGGGGAACCTGGATTTCGCCTCGGGAAGGGAGATTCTCGAGCTCCTCCACCGCTTGAATGCCGAGCGGAAGCTCACTATAGTCATGGTAACTCACGACCCGAGCATCGCTGAGCAGGCCGATCGGACGATCCGACTGGTCGAAGGACAATTGGAGCCGGGAGCCGGCCCCGCCCGTCTGTAGCAGGCGGCGGTATCTCGCCCGCCGGCCTAGAATCGGAAGTTGCAGTCTGCCATGTCATTCAAGGTCTGGATCAACGGCAAGCTCTTCGACAAAGCCAATGCCACGGTCAGCGTCTACGATCACGGTCTGCTCTACGGGGACGGCGTTTTCGAGGGCATCCGGAGCTACGGGGGCCGGGTCTTCCGGATGAAGGAGCACCTCGACCGGCTCTGGTACTCGGCCAAGGCGATCCTCCTGGAGATCCCCTACAGCAAGGAGGAACTCACGGCGAGCATCGAGGAGACGCTCAAGGCGAACGGGATCGAGGACGGCTACATCCGCGTGGTCGTCACCCGCGGCGTCGGCAGCCTGGGACTCGATCCGAACCATTGCAGCGATCCGGCGGTGATCGTGATCACCGACGCGATTTCGCTCTATCCGGACAAGCTCTACACGGAGGGGCTGGAAATCATCACCGTGAGCACGATCCGCAACCATCCGGCAGCGCTGAGCCCGCGGATCAAGTCGCTCAACTACTTGAACAATATCCTGGCCAAAATTGAAGGTCTGAAGGCCGGCTGCATCGAGGCCCTGATGCTCAATCACAAGGGCGAGGTGACCGAGTGCACCGGCGACAACATCTTCCTCGTCCGCGACGGCCGCCTGCTCACCCCGCCGGTCGACGCGGGGATTCTGGAAGGAGTCACCCGCGGCGCAGTGCTCGAACTGGCGGAGGCGGCGGGCACCCCGGTCCGCGAGGTTCCGCTGGCGCGGCACGATGTGTACATCGCCGACGAGTGCTTTCTGACGGGGACGGCCGCCGAGGTGATTCCCGTGGTCCAGGTCGACAGCCGCCCGATCGGCGACGGCCGGCCGGGTCCGATCACCCGCGACCTGATCGAGCGATTCCACAAGCTCACGCGGCGATGTGCCGGCGGATGAGTGAAGTCAGTTCGGCCGGATCGGTCCGTTCGAGCCGCGTGAGGACGCGCTCCCAGCGGTATTCGAAGCTCCCGTTCGGATCCCAGCGCCGGTAGTTGAACAGCGTGTCGAAGGCGCGCCGCAGGTCGAGGTACTGCGCGCGGATCTGCTCGAAGCTCGTCTGGAAGGCCTGCAAGTAGGTTTCGGCGAACGCCGCCGGTTCCGGAACGAACGGCTTGCGCCGATTGACCGGCTCGGCGTAGGCGGGCGCCATCCGCTGGAGGCTCTGGTCGAAATTCGAGAACGTGCCGGTGGGATCGGCCACGACGATCTCGCTGGGGCTGCCCGAGGGGCCTTCGACGACGACCTCGTCTCCGTCGTCGAAGAGCACCTTGCCGTGCCGATCGCAGCGTCCGACGATGATATTCACGGCCGCGGCGTCGCCGAGCAGGGCCGCCAGCCGCAGGGCGAAGGCGGGGTCCTCCAGCCGGTGGCGGGGAATCTTGTCGGTGGCGATTCCGCGAATGTAGTCGCGTTCGATGTACGGCGACCAGATGATCACGCCGCTGAGGTGCCTGGTGCGGGGATCGGATGAGCTGTAGCGTTCGCAGATCTTGCGGGCCGTGACGCAGCTCGGCAGGTTCATGCCGAGTTGCCAGCATCCGAGCCGCCGGTCGAGGAGGTACTCCGTGTATTCGTCGGACCGCATCATCGCGTCCTGGAGCGACTTGCCATCGTCGAGGTGCTCGCGGACTCCCCACTTCTGCATGCGGATGATGCTGACGATTTCCCGTTCCTCCCCCCGCCGCTTGACCTCGGCGATGTACACGCCGCGGCGTTTTTCCGTGTCGCGGCGGCGGGAGAGGCTGTTGGCGACCCGCCCGATGTTCACGTACTCGAGGTTCGCGTATTGGCGGACATAGTTGAAGATGAACGCCCGCGCGCGCTCGTCGCACAGCTCGCGGAGCTCTTCGTTGTCCGGCTGGAGGTCGCGGAGGCTGAAGACCGGGTCGAAGATCAACTCTCCGGCCTGGATGCGGCCGCCCGGCAGCCAATGAATCTGCATGAAGAATTCGGGGCTGAGCCCGAGCAGCGTCTCCTCGGAGACGCGTTCGTCGTCGCGGACGAGCAAGGCCTCGAACATCCGGTTGCGCCACTGGATGTCCTGGACGTCGTCATGCCGGAACTCCGGCGCGACGGCTTCGCGGAACCGTTCCTCGAGCGACGCATAGGCCTGCTGGAGCTGGTCGGGGTCGAGCCGCGAGAAATCGTAGCTGCTGAAGTCCTGGGGCGAGAACGATTCGGCCGAGATGAAGAAGTCGACCTCGGGGAATCCCCGCGGATTGGTCCGCTGGCAATGCGCCTGGATCTCCGTCAGGTGCGCCGCGAGCTCCGCCGGGGTGAGCTGCCCAAGCTGGGAGAACTCCTGGTAGGTCAGCCAGCGCGTGCCGGTCGCCTTGTTGTAGTAGTAGATCTTCTCGCCGGCAATCGACAGCTTGGAATCGACGATCATCCGGGCCATTTGCTCGGGCGAGGTCGGCAGCGCGGTGATCCGCCAGTACTCGCCGCGCCGCTGCACGGCCTGGCGGACCCGGCGGTCGAGGGCGTAGAGGAAATTGATCCGGTACTTCGGCGCGATCCCCGACTCGGCGAGCAATTCGTCCGCCTCGAAGGCCAGCGGCATGTTGTCCGGATTCGGCCGGATCGAAATCCGCTCGTCCTCCTCGAACAGCAGGTCGACGGCGTTTCGCCACTCCTGCCCCTCTTCGTCCTCGTTGAGCGGCGGGCGGCCGTCCGCCGCGCGGAGTTGGTTGACGTGGTCGATGTAGATCCGCCGCTGGAAGGCATGGATCGTCTTGACGGTCACCAGCGTCCGCGACTTGGGGAAGATCGTGCCGATCCGCGACTTGAGCTTGCCGTCCTCCCCCTTGGCAAAAGGATGGCAACCGAGGATCGTCAGTTCCGATGTGGATGCGATGGTCATGGAGCGCCCTCCCGAGTTGTTCTACCCCGCCGCCTCCGTCCGCGGCGACTCTCCGGGCCACGATCGCCGGCCCAAACGCCAACAGCCGGTGGCGGCGACAGCCCGGCAATCGCCCCACGCCAACGCAGCGGCCGCGGACACCGCGGCAGTGGAAACGGCGCGCATCGGGCGGAAAGCCGGGTCTGTGCCCAATGCCCCCCGACGGTCGGCACACCCGCTCTCCGCTGCTCCAGGGTCGGCTGCACGGGGTCAGACAAGCAGGGATCGCCGCAACCATGGCCGGGACAAGACTTCCATGCATTTACTTCTATTCTAACCCAGAGCATGAACGCTTGTCGTGCCCATTTCGGACCCTCCGCGAGCCCCGATTTCGTAGGACCCGCAAGTTTGTCGCACAGTTCACTTCCGGTCTGGAGAATTGTGTCCGGATGATTCGTGAGCTGAGCGTCGGGCTGGCCTCGCTGACGCGTCGGGGTGGGGTGGTCTGCGGTGGGGTCGCCTCGCTGACGCGTCGGGTTGGGATGGGCTGCGGTGGGCTGGCCAGGCTGAGGTGTCGGGGTGGGGTGGTCTGTGGTGGGGCGGTGTCCCTGGCTCACGGATCGGCCGGGCTAGCTGAGCAGCAGTTGCAGGTCCTCGGCGGTCAGACGCTGGATCAGGCTCCCGTCGGTGGCAATAATCGCCTCGGCAAGGTTGCGCTTCGACGCCTGGAGTTCGAGGATTTTTTCCTCGACGGTGTCGCGGGCGATGATCCGGTAGGCGAAGACGGGGCGGGTTTGGCCAATCCGGTGCGCCCGGTCGACCGCCTGGGCCTCGACGGCCGGATTCCACCAGGGATCGAGGATGAACACGTAGTCGGCGGCCGTCAGGTTGAGACCGTGGCCGCCGGCCTTGAGACTGATCAGGAACAGGCGGCAGTCGGGGTCTTCCTGGAATCGCCGCACCTTCGCGCCGCGCTTGGTGGTGCTGCCGTCGAGGTACTCGTAGACGGTGCCGCGGCGGTCGAGGTGCCCGCGGACGATCGCCAGCAGGCTGGTGAACTGGGAGAAGACGAGGGCCTTGTGCCCTTCGGCGAGGATTTCCGCAAGCTGTTCGAGCAGGGTTTCCAGCTTGGCGCTGGTGCCGGCAGCGTGCTTCGGATCGAGCAGCCCGCGGTGGCAGGCGGCCTGGCGGAGCCGCAGGAGGGCCTCGAGGACCTGGATTTTCGATTGGTTCAGGCGTCCCGCGTCGATCTTCTTCTGGAGCGCGTCTCGGTAGTACTTGCGGAGTTGGTTGTAGGCCTTCCGCTCCTGGCGGTCCAGTTCGCAGTACAGCGTTTGCTCGGTTTTTCGTGGCAGTTCGGCGAGGACCTTCTCCTTGGTGCGCCGCAGCAGGAAAGGCGCCAGCGCGGCGCGCAGCAGTTCGACCTTCTCCGGCTCGGCGCGCCCATTCTTCCAGCACTTTTGAAACACGGTGGAGCGGCCGAGCATTCCCGGGTTGAGGAATTCAAACAGCGACCAGAGTTCTCCCAGGTGGTTCTCGACGGGCGTGCCGGTCAGTGCCAGGCGGTGGCGGGCATTGAGCAGGCGGGCGGCCTTGGAGGCGAGGGAGCTGGAGTTCTTGATTGCCTGCGACTCGTCGAGAATTGCGTAGTCGAAGGCAATTTCTTTGAGTTTGAGGATGTCGCGGCGGAGCGTCCCGTAGGTCGTCACGACCACGTCGCCCGGCTGAAGCGCATCGAGCAGCGGTTTGCGGAGCAGGCCCGTGTAGTTGCGGACGGTGATCTTCGGGGTGAAGCGGGCGGCTTCGTCGATCCAGTTGAAGACCAGGCTCCGCGGCACGACGATCAGCGAGGGGCCGGCCGCCGCGCCGCCCACCCGGCGATCTTCGAGGAGTGCGAGAACCTGCACGGTCTTGCCCAATCCCATGTCGTCGGCCAGGCAACCGCCGAGGCGGAACGACTGGAGGAAGTGCATCCATCCGAGCCCCTCGCGCTGGTACTGGCGGAGGCTGCCCGAAAAACCTCGCGGCTCCGCTTGCGGCTGGATGCCGGTGAACGATCGGAGCTTATCCCGCAGATCGGCAAAGGCCTGGTCGACCGATACGTTGTCCTGGGCGGCGAGCAGGGCGTCGAGCAGCGCCGCCTGCGCGTTGCGGAAGCGGACGCCCGCCCCCTCCGGCGTGCCCAACTCGGCCAGCGCCGCGAACCTTGCGAGCCACTGTTCGGGCAACATGCCTCGCGAACCGTCGCTGAGGCGGACGAAATTCTGCCCTTCGCGAACGGCCCGCAAGAGGTCCGGCAGCGTGCTGAAGACCCCGTCGCCGTAGTCGAACTGGCCGTCGAGGTCGAACCAGTCGACGCCGGAAGTCACGCTGCCGCGGAAACCGCCCGGCTGGCGGACGCGGAAACCCTCCGCCTCGACGAGCCAGCCCTCGCGGGTGAGCGTCAAAACGATCTCGTCGAGCGCGTGGGCCGGGATCGCCAGATTCCCGCCTGGCCCCTTGCAGGTTTGGCTCCAAGGGCGGACACTCCACGTCGCCAGGCGCGCAAGAGATTCGGATTCGCGCTGCCTGTCGCGGACGGCGAGCCGCTGGTTCTCCTCCTGCAAGACCCGCGACCGGCAATCAGCGGCCGGGACAAGAATCCCCTCGTAGTTGAAGAGCAGGTCCGCGCGGAGCTCGTACGACGAACGGGAAGCCTTGGGTTTGTGGATTCTCAGCACCGGCTGGGGCCGGCACCTGATCTCAACCAGGCGGCAGGGCGTCGGCAGATCGATCTCGGGGATCGGCCCAACCGCGTAGAGTTGTCTGAGGAATTCCCCCTGATCGCCGTAGGGAATGGCAATCCGGCGATGACGTTCGAGCAGGGTGATCCATGGAGACGCGCCGGCGGCGTCGAACCTTGCGATCCGGTCGTCGAACAAGGTCACGCCCGAATTCAGCAAGAGGACGGTCTTTTCCAGCGGCACCCGCTGATCGCCCCGGTAGAGCGATCCCCGCAAGAGCCAGCGCTGCCTGGCGTCGTCGCCCGGCATTTCCAGGCGGAAACGGTACGGGGGCCCGTCGTCCCAGGCGATTTGCGGGGCGTTTTCCACCGGCTGGTTCTCGGATCGCCGCCAGCGAAAGCGGCCGGTCTGACAAAGCCTCGGCAGCACCGCGGGGTGTCTCTCCGCGGCAATCGGAATCTGGCTGGAATAGCTGTGGTAATAGGGCCACCAGCCGTGGGCCGGACTATGGGCGATGACATCCATCAGCCGCAGCACGCACAGGTCTTCCTCGTCGGTGGCCGAACGGAGCAGATCGGAGCGGTTCCGGACGGCACGCGGCTTTCCGAATTGGCCGTTCTTCTTCGTTTGGCGGCGAAACAGTTCGACGACCAATTGGCCGGTCGCGCGGCTCGCGGCGACGTTCAGGACATAGACGATCTCGCGGCGTCTGCCCGCGACGCGATCCCATAGCTGTGCGAAATCCCGGGGGTCCTCGCCGGCGGAGGGCGCGGCCAGCTCCTGCAATTGTTCGCGCCACGAGATCCGGCAATTCCTGTCCCGGCCATTCCCGCCTCGCCGCCCGGTCGAGGCATGCCGGCTATCCAGCCACTCCTCGTCGACTCCGTCCTCTCCGTCCTCGTCCTCGTCGTCCAGATCGTCAAAGGCCTGGGGAAGGCCTGCGATCGCATCCCAGGAATCGCTCAAGAGT
>JAAYCB010000429.1 GCA_012744395.1 Pirellulaceae bacterium | reverse complement strand
GGTTTACGTTAAGAGCGGGAGACGGGATTCGAACCCGCGACGTCCAGCTTGGGAAGCTAGCACTCTACCACTGAGTTACTCCCGCGACATGGCCCCGGCCTTGCGAGCATGCGACATGCCGCGCCCGCTGCGACTGGGCCCACGCTCGAAATATACCCTCTGGCACCCGCCGCTGCAAGACTCTATAGCGTTCCCCCACAAAGCGGGGGTTGTCAGGGACGGCAAACCGGCGTTGCCCGCCAGCGCGGGAGTCTTTACACTCCCCGCCTCGCATGCCCGGCGGGCGGATTCGTGGTGGAACGAGGCCTCGGGCATCTTTGGTGAAGGCAACGTCGAAGCGGTTTATGGAGGCGCCCATGGGTGCGGCTTGGTTGGCAGCGGCAGTTCTTGCAGTCCATGCGGGGCCCGGTCCTGATACGGTCGTCGTCTGCCCTGCGGAGTTCCAGCAAATCCTGGCCCCGTGGGTCGCCTACCGCGAAGCGCTGGGGCATCGGATCGCTGTGGTCTCCAACCTGGGAACCGCGTCCGAGATTCGGGCGCGGATCGTGCAAGCCGCGGCAGGCGGGTCGCTCAGGGCTGTCGTCCTGGTGGGCGACGCCGAGGTCGGCATGGACCAAGACCCGCGTTTGCGCGCCCGCTGCGTCCCAGTCCACTGGGCCAAGGCGGAGGTCAACGTTCGCTTCGGGTCGGAACCGCATATCGGGACCGACCACTGGTGCGGCGACCTGGACGACGACGGCGTGCCGGAAGTGGCCGTTGGGCGGCTGACCGCCGACTCGGCCGACGAGCTGGCGACAATTGTCCAGAAGATACTCGCGTACGAGCGATCGGCCGATTTTGGCCCTTGGCGGCGGCAACTCAATTTCGTGGCCAGCGCCGGCAGTTTCGGCGTCCTGGCCGACACCGTGATCGAGAATTCCGCAAGGCGATTCCTCACGCACAACATCGCCCCGGCCTACGAGGTCGGCATGACCTATGGGAGCTGGCGAAGTCCCTTCTGCCCGGATCCGCGCCGATTCCGCGAAACGGCGCTGGCTTCGATCAACAGCGGTTGCCAGTTCTGGATCTACATCGGCCATGGCTACCACCTCGAGCTGGCGCCGCTGCGCGTGGGGGACGCCGAGTTTCCCAACTTCTCAACCAGCGACACCGGACAGCTCGACTGCCGCGCAGGACGCCCCATCGCCCTGTTTCTCTCCTGCTACGCCGGGGCGTTCGACGCCTACGACGATTGCCTGGCCGAACAGATGCTCCGCGCTGCCGGTGGGCCGGTTGCGGTCATCGCCGCGAGCCGAGTCACCATGCCCTACGCGATGAGCCTGTTGGCCCTGGAACTGTGCCGGCAGGCACTCGACGGGCCGGCCGAGACCCTGGGCGAAGCGCTGCTGGCCGCGAAGCGCCAACTGGTGATCGACGATGCCGAGCGGAGCGGCGAGCGAACGGCACTCGATGCACTGGCCGCGGTTGTCAGCCCAACGCCCGACAAGTTGGCCGAGGAGCGCCGCGAGCACGCCCTGCTGTTCAACCTGATCGGCGACCCGCTGCTCCGCCTGCGGCGGCCGAAACCGGTGGAACTCATCGCGCCGTCCGAAATATCGCCGGGCGGAACCCTGGCAGTCGCCGGCTCAAGCCCGATCGACGGCCGCGCGATGGTCGAACTGGTCGTGCCGCGCGACCGCCTGGCGATGGGCCGGTTCCGCCGCAGCGAACTGCCGCAGACGCCCCAGGACTGGGCCGAGTTCCAGGAGGTCTATGCCAAGGCAAACGATCGGCGGCTGGCCTGGACCGAGATCGAGGTCTGCGGGGGTCGGTTCGCAGCCACGCTGGCCGTGCCCAAAGACGCCCGGGGAAGTTGCCACATTCGCGTGTTTGTCGAGGGCAGCGAGGATTTCGGCCTGGGCGCGGCGGAAACCACGGCCAAGCCGGTCGCCCTGGCGCGGGATCGTGGCGAAGCGACCCTGCGCTAGGTCGGATTATTTCTGGCTGAGGGACTGGTTGCCTTCCTGAACCCCCCAGCGCCAACGCGCGGCACATACGTTTTCTCGGGAACAGAACCGGAAAATTATGTACAGCAGACTACGGGCAGGCGAACTTGTCACGACGCCGCCGCAGACCGTAGAACGACGGATGCAGGGAACCGTACACGTTCGCGAACGCTTCTGGTGGGGCGGCGCTGGCGGCTTGGCTGTGTAGAGTTGTCCGGTTCTTGGTTGCGAAAAGGGTGGTTCCAGCCGTTGCGAATTGCGCCGCTTTGCACCACCCTACGGCCGGAACGAGCATCTGAATCGCCGCCGGACGGGATATCGGCGGGCTAGACGATGCCCGTGTCCTGGGGCGGAACAGCATTGGTTTTTCGCGCGGTAGCCATGAACCAAAGCGTCGGAGCGACCACCAGGACCATGCCAATCAACGTCGGCAGGCGGAAGGCGTGGCCCCAGAACAACGTGTCGTATCCAAAGGCGAAGAGGACCTGGGTCAGGCTGACGACCGCCACCTCGGAAGGGGGCCCGGCGGCATAGGCAAGCGTGATGAACAATTGTCCGAAGGTGGCCGCAACTCCCACTCCCGCGAGGGTCAGGGCAATCCGCATGTCAAGCAGAGTGCTCGGGGAGACGGTCCACTTGCCAAAAAACAGGCTCGCCAGCGCGAACATCAGCGCAACCAGGGAGAAGTGAAACACGACGACCTGGGTGCTCATGTCCTGAAGACGATGCAGGGCGATCATCGCCAGCGCCATGGTGAACGAGCCCAGGACGGCCACCAGCACCGCATAGTTCCCCACAGCCACTTGCGGCTGTTGGACGAGAGCCACGCCCACGACTCCCGCCAAAGCCGCCAGCCAGACGCTCTTGCGCGGCCGCTGTCTTAATAGTGGCCAGGACAAGAACGCCACCCAGATCGGATAGATGTTCGTCAGTGTGATGACGATGGAGACGGGGAGGTGCGCCAGGGCGAAGAACGTGCAAACCAGGCTGATACCGCCCGGCAAGCTCCTTAGCCACAGGCTGCGGGGCCTCCAGAAATGCAGCTTGACGCCCGCGAGCACGGCGGCGACGCCAAACACGACGAGCGTCACGAAGGCCCGGACCAAGGCGACAATTTGCCAGTCCACGTTGTCGCGGAGCGCATGGGCCAATGCTCCCATCGTTGCGAAGGAAAAGGCGGAAACCAGCATCCAGAGGTATGCCACCTCGATCTCCAAATTGTCTGCGGCGCGGCGAGTTGTCGGCTGGGGGGCGGTGCTCGGCCCTCTGGCAGCGTCAAGATCAACGAGCACCATCAGGGAAGACTCGGGTTGCAGCCCGGACAACAACCGCGGCCACGAGCGCGGCGGCAAGCAAGAATGCTGCACCATGGTCCAGCATAGCCAAGACGCGGTCGAAGCGGAAGAGAGGGCGCCAAGCGGTTGACAGCCGGGTCGGCAAATCGCTAGGTTGCACCGCGGACACTGAATCCGGGTCCAATGGAGAACCGATGAATACCCCGACCGGCGGCCGGCCAGATCGCCCGCGAGTCCTCCTCGCCCTGGCCGTTTTCATCGGGGTCTCGGTGGCCGCCTGTGCCGCATCGGCGGCTCGGCCGGTGACCGACGCGCCCTGGTACGGCATCGTGCCGCCGCTGTTGGCGGTGGTTGCCGCGCTGCTGACCGGGCGGATGCTGGCCAGCCTGCTGGCGGCCGTGTTCGTGGGGGGATGGCTTTCGGCCTGGTCGGCGACCGCCAGTCCGCTGGCGACCGCCGGGGGCGGCGTTTGCAGGGCAGCCCGGTTCCTCTGGCTTTCCGTCATGTCGCCCGAATTCTCGCTCCTCGCGCCCGGATCGTATCGCGTCACCGATTCGCAGCTGATTCTGCTCTACGTCGTCCTGATCATGGCAACGATCACCGTCGTACTCACCGGCGGTGGCTTGCAGGGAGTGGCCAACTGGCTAAGCCGGTTCGCCCGCGGCCGCCGGTCGGCCCAGGTGGCGACCTTCCTGGCGGGACTGCTGATCTTCATCGACGACTACGCCAACACGATGGTCGTCGGCACGACCATGCGGCCGGTCACCGACCGGCAGCGGATCAGCCGCGAAAAATTGGCCTTTCTGGTCGACGCGACGTCGGCGCCGATCGCCGGGATCGCCCTGATCAGCACGTGGATCGGCTACGAAGTGGGACTGTTGGGCGAGATTGCCGGCACGCTCCAGATCGGCCGGAGCGGCTATGCGATGTTTCTCGATGCGTTGGGGTTTCGCTTCTACTGCATCACAATGATCGGTTTCGTCGTGTTCAACGCGGTATCCGGCCTGGATTTCGGCCCGATGGCGGCGGCCGAGCGCCGCGCGTCCCGGCAGGGGAAGCTTTCGGGCGACGGCTGGCGATTGAGCCCGCGACAGGCCTCCTCGGCGGAGCCTTTCCCGGGGGCGAGAATCCACGCCGCGACGGCGCTGACGCCGATGCTCGTGATGCTCGGTGTGTTCATCGGCAGCATGTGGTTCGCGGGCGGCGGAGGCCGGTTCCTGACGACCGATCCGATCGCTCCGCTGCGGTTTTCCGCGTGGCGCGAGGTGTTCGGCACGGCCAAGAGCATCCCGCTGCTGGCCTGGGCGTCGGGCAGCGGGCTCGTGGTGGCCTGCCTGCTTTCGCTCCTGCTCGCGCGGATTTCCGCTCCGGCGATTCTCCGCTCGCTCTGGGTGGGGCTCAAGGTTGCCTCGCTGCCGGCGAGCGTGCTGATTCTCGCCTAGTCCCTCAAGGGGGCGTGCGATGCGCTGCGGACCGGCGAGTTCCTCGCCGCTCAGCTGGAAGGGGCGATCCCGCCGTGGCTGTTTCCGATTCTGGTCTTCACGGTGGCGGGCGCAACGTCGTTCTCAACCGGGACGAGTTGGGGCACGATGGCGATCCTCATTCCGACGGCGATTCCGGTCGCCTTTGCGCTCGACAGCCAGGTCTACGGTCCCGTGACGGTCGTGACCATCGCGGCGATCCTCGACGGGGCGATCTTCGGCGACCACTGCTCGCCGATTTCCGACACGACGATCCTGAGCTCGGCCGCCAGCGCCTGCGATCACCTTGCCCACGTGCGGACCCAACTCCCCTACAGCCTGGCGGTGGGCGGATTCGCCGTGGCCGGCGGTTATCTGCCCGCCGGCCTGGGATTCGGCAAGGGGTACGGAATTCTTGGCGGGGCGAGTTGCACCGCGGCGATCTTCGCAGCGGCCTGGTGGCGCGATCGACGGCGGCAGCCCTCCCCAAGATGATCAGGCCAAACCGGCGATCCGGGCGGGTCTCGTCGCCGTCCGCCGGCATCCCCACGCTCCGCCCCGTCGACCGTCTCAGTCGGAACAATCGACGGTTCTTCGTCGCACGTGACCTATATTTGTGTATCCAGGGCGCGCCGAGCGCGGTCCCTCCAGCCCGCGCGAGGCCGCCGAACAGGGAACCGAAAAGACAACCGGGAGTATCATGATGCCCGCGCAGCATTCCACCGCCGACCGGCAAACCGGGATCGTTCGGCTGCTCCTGCTTGCAGTGGCGGTCTGGTGCGTTTTGGCGTCGCCGGCGAGCGGGGCGGTGGGCGTCCGCGACTTCTGCTGCCGGGTGCCGATGAGCGATGGGCTGCGGCTGGCAACGCATGTCTACTTGCCGCGGTTCCCCAAGGGGCGCTGCCCGGTGATCCTCATCCGCACCCCCTATCCGCTGGACCAATTCGGCCGGCTCGAGGCCCGGTTCGCCTGCCGTGAGGGTTTCGGCCTTGCCGTCCAAGAGATTCGCGGTTCAAGTCGTGCACATCCGCGGGCAGTCGTCTCCGAAGCGGAGTCGGGAGGCGAGCCGTGGAGTTCCGGCCGCAGACACTGCGGAACGCCCCTGTTCGAACAGGACGGTTGGATGGGAAGCCAGGATGGTCAGACGACGATTCGCTGGATCGCGCGCCAAGCCTGGTGCAACGGCCAGGTTCTGACTTGGGGGCCGTCGGCGATGGGCATCACGCAGAACCTGCTCGCCCCCGGCGCGCCGGCGGCGCTGAAGGCCCAGATGATCGCCATGGCTCCATCCGACATGTTCGCCCAGGCGGTCTTTCAGGGGGGCGCGTTGCGGAAGGAAGCCGTCGAAGGCTGGCTTGCGGAGATGCCCTTTGCGAAAGACAACCTGGAAGCGATCCTCGCTCACCCGACATACGACCCGTTCTGGGCACGGCGGAATTGCCTTCCGCAAGCCGAGCGGGTCAACGCCCCGGCACTGTTCATCGGCGGCTGGCACGACGCCTTCCTGCAAGGCACGCTCGACTCCTTCGCAGCGATACAGAACCGGGGCGGACCGGCGGCGCGGGGCAAATGCCGGCTGGTGGTCGGGCCTTGGACCCATGCAGACCTGGTCTGGGTCGTCGATCCCCGCCAGGCCGAGCGCCTCCCCGCGGCTGCTTCCGCCGTACGGTTCTTCCGCGAGCAGCTCTTCTCCTGCGGGCGGGCCGGCCGTTCGATGCCGGTCTGCTACTACCTGATGGGCGACTCGTGCGATCCGGGGTCGCCGGGCGGCCGCTGGTGTGCTTCAGAACGCTGGCCTCCACCGTCAACAGCGACAACGTTCTATTTCCACGCCGACGGCAGCCTGGCCCGTTCCGCCCCCGTTGAGCCGGGCCGTCTCTCGTTCCAATACGACCCAGGCAATCCCGTGTCGACCCGCGGCGGACGCAACCTGGCCCGGCAGGCCGGCCCGCTCGATCAACGCTCGGTCGAGTCGCGCAGCGACGTGCTCGTATTCTCCACGGACGTGCTCCACCACCCGCTCGTCGTGGCCGGCAGAATCGAGGCGCGACTCCACGTCTCCTCCGATTGCCCGGACACCGACTTCACGGTGAAACTGACCGACGTCTACCCCGATGGCCGCTCGATCCTGGTCTGCGACGGCATTCTCCGCGCCCGGTTTCGCGAGTCGTTCGCGCAGCCTTCGCTGCTCGAGCCGGGCAGGGTCTACCCGCTCACGGTCGATCTCTGGAGCACCGCAATCGCCTTCAGCCGCGGGCATCGGATCCGCGTGGCCATCTCCTCGTCCAACGCGCCGCGCTTCGAGCCGAACCCGAACACCGGCGCGCCTTTGCTGCCGCCGGCTCCGCCGCGAACGGCCAACAACACGGTTCACCTCTCGCCCGCCCATGCCTCCTCGATCGTGCTGCCGATCTGCTCCGGGGCGGAGTGACCCGCGCCGCGGAAACGCCGGTACTGGCGTTCGACTTGCAGGCAAAACGCCTCGATCTTTGCGTCGAGAATCTGCGGAAAGGCGTTCCCGTCGGTTTCGACCGAGAGAAACGCGAGTTTGCCCGCGGTTTTCAGCCGGTCGCCGCCGGGCAGCGAGTCGAGCCGCCTGTTTCCGCGGGTCTGCGATTCCTGCGACAAGATGGCGTCGATCACCCGCGTCGGCAGGCAGGCGAAGGGCCCGATCGAGATCAGACCGTCGAAATCGCGGAGAATCTCGCGGAAGAACCTGCCGATCACCAGCACCGTCTCGCCGCCGGCGTATCCGCGGTCGACAAAATGCTCGCCGATGCGGAGAATCTGCTCGACCTCGCAGGGTTCCTCCGACACCAGGCCGGACCGGGCCATGATCCGCTTGATCTGTTTCTCGATCCGGTGCACAGCGCGGATTCGCAGCTCCAGCGCAATCCGCTCGGCCGCCGAGAGATGGGCGCCGACGCCGTCGCGGACCCAATCGTCGACATACCGGATCCACTCCAGCACGGCGGCCCTCTGGACGACGATCCGGCGGGCGGCGAGCGTTTCGATAACCCGCTGGGAGCAGAACTCGTCCCTTCGGACGAAGATTTCGCCGGCCAAGAGCACTCGTTTGGCCTGGCGGACCGGTTGCCTGAGTGGAATCGTCCGCAACCGATCCGCCACCTGGCGGAGTCTCGCCTTGAGCCCGCGCCGCCCGGACGCCACGCACTCCAGCATGCTCCGCCACTGTTGGTCGAAGACTTGCAGGGCCTCGTCCCGGTTGCAGGCCAGCGCCGAGAGGGCGTTCTTGGCATCGTCCATGGCGTCGGCGATGACAATCCCTTCGAGCAGCACGAGGCTCTTCCAGATGCCCAGCCCGCCGTAGTTCGATTGGGAGGAGAGTGTGAGCGTGGCGGCGTCGCGAATTTGCCGTTTTTCGATCAGCTTGTTGAGGAACACGGCGTATTGCGGGAATCGGCAGGAGCCGTCGGTTGTCGGCATGAAATACAGGGTTGTCTCGCCCTGTTCGCGATGATTCTCCACGTAGTCGATCAGGGAGCCGGTCGTGAGGATCAGCGGGAGGCATTCCTTGCCGGAAGTATTCGCCCTGCCCAGGGCCAGCACGCGGGCGTCGGGGAGCGGCACGGTCTCGGCCCGCATGCCGAATCCGCGAAACATCGCGCTGGCCATCTCCGACAACGTCCGGCCCATCGAGGGGAAGACGATCTTCACCTGCGGGTCGGTCAGCCGCAGCCTGCGGCCATCGCCGGTGATGATCACCGGCGGGCCCTTGCGCGGCTCCAGCCGAGCCGGCCGGAAGGGGACCGCCGGCGCGTCGCGAAGCCTCAGCCTGCGGTAGCGATCGACGATTTCGAGAAAGGCCTCGACGCGCGTGTTCACCCCTGCATCGGCCGTATGGCTGTCGATTTCCAGGGTCAGCGATGGCTTGGTCCGCATGATGTCGCGAAAATAGCCGACGAGGAACGAATCCGGGCCGCAGGCGAAGTTCGTCACGTAGGCCCCGAAAAGCTGCGGATGGTCCTTGACGAACCGCGCCGCCCGGATCAGGTCGTGCCCCGAAGCCCAGTTCATGTTGTCCATCGACGGCAGGTGGTGGAAGGGGAGGCTGTCGAAGGGAATGCAGAAGACGCCCCGCGAGGCGAACTTCCTGGGAATTCCCATGTTCGCCTCGGCCGCAAACGCGTTGTAGGGGCGGCCGAAAAGGACGATGCCGATCCTCTCGGGATGTTCGGCCAGCGCGCGGAGGGCCTCCTCTCCGATCTGCCTTCGTTGCTCGAAGAAGGCGGTCAGGTCCGCCAGCGCGCGGTCGAAGGCTGTCGCCGCCCGCTCGCGCGAGATCCCCAGCTGATCGGCCAGTTCGACCATCGCCGGCTTCCCGCGGTTCCATCCGGCCGACCAGTTCAGCCCCGGGGAGAGGATCTCCGCCTGGATTTCCGGGAACGCGCTGCGAAGGTACGAAGACTCCGCCTGGACCATGATGCAGGGGCACTGGTGCCCCGGCCTGCACTCGGCGAGCCCCTCGACATGCAGTTCGTGATTCCGCGGGAGAAAGACATAGTCCGGCCGCCCGCCGATCAGGTCGGCGATCATGCCGTGGGAGAGTTGCGCGGGGTAGCAGAACGACGCGCAGGCCCGCCGCAGCCCGTGGGGGGCGATTCGCTGGGAGAGAATCACCCGGAACCCGAGCTCTTCGAAGAACCGCCGATACAGGGGGAGCAGCAACTGGCTGAGGAACGAGCGAGAGATCGCCACGCTCTTCGCCCCGTGCGGGGGTTCGCCGCCCCGGCGCGCGTAAAGCGCCTGTTGCCGTTGTTCGACCAGATCGAACGGTTCCGGGTCGATCTGGATTTTCTGCAACTGGTTGTAATACTTGTTGCAGATTCCGCCGAAGCAGAACATGCGGCCATCGAGGCGGAGGCGGTTGATGGAACAGCCCCGGTCGCAGTTCTCCGAACCGCCGCGGCAAATGAAACTCCCCTCGTACTCGACCTCGCGCCGGGCGAGCCGGGGAAGCTGGAAATCGCCCGGCTGGAGCGTTCCCGCCCGCAAACGCTGCTTGACCTCCAGCGCGGCGCCGAACGCGCCCATCAGGCCGGGCTCGGGGGGCACGACGATCGGGCGCTGAAGCAGCAGCGCCATGGCCAGGGGAACGGCCCGATTGTAGCAGACGCCCCCCTGCATGAAGACCTTGCGGCCCACTTTGCGGGGGCCGCGGACGCGGTTGTTGTAGTTCATGCAGATCGAGTAGACCAGGCCGGCGACGATGTTCTCCCGGCTGATCTCGTGGGATGCGCCGCGGATGTCCGAGCCGATGAACGCGGCGCACTGGTCGCTGAAGTT
>JAAYCB010000428.1 GCA_012744395.1 Pirellulaceae bacterium | reverse complement strand
CCATGGGAAAGTCGAATCCCTTGGCCATCCCTTGGCTCATGGCGGTCTTCAGGCTGTACTCCTTGACGTGGATCTTGCCGATCCGCTTGCCGAGGACTTCGATCCACTGCTGCGGCACGCCCCAGCGCATCACGTTGCCGACGTCGAAATATGCCTGCACGAAGGGGCTGTCGAGCTCGTCGATGTAGCGGGCCATGGAGAGCGGCTCGATCAGGAATGTGGCCCAGACGTTTTCGATCAGGATCGGAATGCCCGCCTTCTCGGCATGGGGAACCGCCTCGCGGAGCGTGGCTTGCGAACGGCGATAATTCTCCATGTAGGAGCCGGCCGGGTCGGCCCGCACGACGTACAGAATCGAGGTCGCGCCGTAGAGTGCCGCCTCCTCGAAGACGGCTTTCAGATCGCCGTGGCCCGCCCCAGACACGCCGTGGATCGGAATGCCGATCTTTTCACTCGCCCGGGCCATCTCCTTGGGGGCAATCCCCCGCGACTTGAGCCCCGCGCTGCTGACCTCAACCCCGTCAAAGCCGACATCCTTGAGCAGGCGGAACTTGTCTTCCGGCGAGAGCTTCTCCTGGATCATGTCCCAGCCGACGGCCTTCTTGATCCGCCCGTTCGACTCGCCGGCCTGGACCTTCATCGAGAGGCTGGCAAGCGGCGGCATGGCGGCGCTGGTCAGCGCGAGCCCGCCGGCCTGAAGGAAACGACGACGCCAAATTCGAGGTTGCATGGGGGGTGTTCTCCGCGATTGGGTGAGGGGGGGTAGCTATGCAGAAGATAGTCTCCGGGCTAATGGAGTGCAACGGGTGGCGGGGGGAAGGGTTCGGGGTTCAGTCGTTCAAGCAGCGGAAATTCACTCAGAAATCGGGGGTCGTCAACGGGGCGGGTTGCGGCGAGCCGCGGGTGGCCTTGCCGGTCAATTTGCCCTTCTCGTCGAAGTGCAGCCGATCGATCGCGATGAAACGATCCCATCCGCGGCGGTCCGCGGCCTTCTGGTGATAGACGAACCACCAAGCGCCGGCGCGGTCCTGGATCGCGCAGCCGTGGCCCGGCCCGAAGAGCCCTGCCGAGCGATGCAGAATCGGATTGTGGTCCGCCCGGGTGAACGGCCCAAGCGGATCGTCGGCCGTCGCGTAGCCGACGGCATAGTCGGGCGTGTCGGCCCCCGAGCCGCTGTAGAGCAGGTAGTAGCGGCCGCCGTGCTTGATCATCCAGGGCCCCTCGGTCACCCGGCCGTTGCGGACCTCCCAATCGGACTCGGGTTGGAGGACGACGCGCGGCTCGCCTTTCTTTTCCGTCGGGCCCGCCATCTCCTGGACAGTGATCCGGAAGCCCGGCAGCTGTACGAAGTAGAGATACAACCGGCCGCCGTCGCAAAACAGGTGGGCGTCGATTGAGCGCTCGAACAGCTTGCGGGGGTTGGTGAACGGCCCGAACGGACCGGCCGCTTCGGCCACGCCGATCGCCGCGTTGGCCGTGTAGTAGAGGAAGAACCGCCCCGAGGCCGAATCGTGCCAGACATCCGGCGCCCAGACGTGGGGCGCGCCGGGGCGGAACACCACCGGCCCGCGGCGCCAGCGGACCAGGTCCGGCGACGTGTAGGCTCGGTAGCCGTTGTCGCCGTCGACGTCGCCGGTCGCATAGAGGTAGTAGAGGCCGTCGTGAAAGATCACGCAGGGGTCGGCCAGCGTGGCGTCGATCAGGGGGTTGGTGTACCGGCCGGCCGGCTCGTCGGCGGCGATTGCGGCGTTGCCGAGGGCAAGCAGAATCGCCCCGCGGACAAGCAAGAGCACGGCGCGCCAAGGGCGGAATCGGGTCAAAAACATGGCACTTGCGATCATCGGTCTTCCATCGCCTTTCTTCCACGGCGGATCAATTGGGAAATCGCCTCGACATCGAACACGCAGCCGCCCCAGGCGCCGCCGCCGGCACGCTGCAGCTCGGCCCAGAGGCGGGTCTCCTCCGGCAGCAGCGGGTCGGGCGCGAGGTCGCCGCGCGGCGGGCGGGCGGCAAGCCGCCGGGCGCCTTCCTCCGGAGTGCAGTCGCCGCCGCCGTCGCCGACGAAATCGACGGTCCCTTCGAGCCTGTTGCGATCGACGACGATGCGGATGCGGTCGCCGTCGCGGAGCTTGCCCAGGGGGCCGCCCTCCAACGCTTCGGGGGCGACCATGCCGATGCACGCGCCCGTGCTCACGCCGGAGAACCGCGCGTCGGTCAGCAGGGCCACCTCGTGGCCGAAGGAGAGGTGTGCCAGGGCGGACGTGAGTTGATAGGTCTCTTCCAGGCCGGCGCCCAGCGGCCCGCGGCCGATGAGCACGATCACGTCGCCCGGCTCGATCGGCCGATCGGTTGTTCCCTTGACGGCGGCGACGGCGTCGGTCTCGCGGACGAAGACCCGCGCCCGGCCGATCTTGCGGAAAACGCCGTCGGCATCGACGACGCGCCGGTCGATGGCGGTGCTCTTGATCACGGAGCCCGCCGGGGCGAGGTTGCCGCGGGGGAAACAGGTCGTGCTCGTCACGCCCAGTTGCCTTGCGCGGTGGGGCGAGAGGATCACGTCATCCGGCTCGACGCCGTCGGCCCGCCGCAGCCGCTCCCTGAGCGCCCGCCGCCGCGCGGAACCCTCCCACCAGCGGAGCACCTCGCCCAGCGCGCGGCCGGAGACCGTGATCGCTTCGAGCCGGAGCAGGCCCAACGCGCGAAGGTGGAGCATCACCTCGGGCACGCCGCCGGCCAGGTACGCCCGCAGCGTCGGATGGTTGACCGGGCCGTTGGGCAGCACGTCGACCAACCGCGGCACGGTCCGGTTGACTTGCGTCCAATCGTCGATCGTGGGCCGCTTCAGGCCGGCTGCATGGGCGATTGCCGGGATGTGCAGGATCATGTTCGTCGATCCGCCGAACGCCGCGTGAACGACCATCGCGTTGTGGACGGCGTCCTGGGTGACGATCCGGCCGGTGGAGACGCCCCGCCCGGCCAGCGCGATCAGGGCCCTGGCGCTCCGCCGGGCGATGTCGAGCCAGATCGGCTGCCCGCTGGGGGCCAAGGCGGAGTGGGGCAGCGCCAGCCCGAGCGCTTCGCCGACGACCTGGGCGCTGGCCGCCGTGCCGAAAAAATGGCAGCCTCCGCCCGGCGACGCGCAGACCTGGCAGGCCCGCCGCCGCGCGTCATCCAGGCTCAGTTCCCCGCGGGCGAAGCGGGCCCCGACCGATTGAATCTTGCCAGTGTCTTCCCCCTCGGATGGCGGCAGCGTCACGCCGCCGGGGACGAGCACGCAAGGCAGGTCGCGGAAACTCGCCAGGGCCATCATCACGGCGGGCAGGCCCTTGTCGCAGGTGGCCACGCCGAGCACGCCCTGGGCCGTGGGGATCGAGCGGGCCTGCCGGCGGAAGACGCTCGCCGCGTCGTTGCGATAGGCCAGGCTGTCGAACATGCCGGGCGTGCCCTGGGTGCGGCCGTCGCACGGGTCGGAGCAATAGGCCGCATAGGGGACGGCGCCCGCTTGCTGAAACACGGCCGCGGCCGCCTCCAGGGCCAGCCCGAGTTCGAAGTTGCCGGTGTGGTGCCCCAGCGCGATCGGCCGACCGTCGCCGCCGCGGATTCCACCCATCGTGCTGAGCATGACGAACTGGAGGCCCGCCAGGGCGGCCGGGTCCCAGCCCATGCCGGCGTCTTCGGTCATGCCGAAGGCCTCGCCGCTGGCGCGGTGGAGGAGCATTTCCGCGGTCAGCGGCAGTTCGCCCTCGGGGCCGGGCCCGCGCGTGATCACGTCGAAGCATGCCGGATCGCCGGTTTCGAGGATTTCGTCAGCCGGGAAATCACGTGCCATGTCGGGCGGGCTCAGGGGAGGACTTCGCGGGCGTTGGCGG
Organism: Pirellulaceae bacterium; assembly: GCA_012744395.1. Lineage (GTDB taxonomy): Bacteria > Planctomycetota > Planctomycetia > Pirellulales > Thermoguttaceae > JAAYCB01. The sequence goes on along the minus strand of JAAYCB010000428.1, from coordinate 14,795 downwards.
GACTACTCGCTGCGGATGGCAATCTCGGCCCAATAGGCCGCCTCGTAACGCCAGCCGGTCGGCTGGTTGACCAGTTCCAGCTTGACCTGGCGGCCCGCCAGCGGGCTTAAGTCCACTTCCTGCGTGAGCCAGTGCCCCTCGGTCGCGGTCGCCGGACTGACCGGCTTGCGGAGGACCTGCTTGCCGTCGACGCGGACGATCAGGTCGAAGTCGCCCTGGGGATCGTGGCCGACGACGATTCGCAGCGTCGTCTTCTTGCCCTTGGGCAGCGCGACGTTCCTGGCCAGGACGCAGCCGGTCTGGCGGTCCAGGGGGTGGGTCAGGAGGACGTTCTTCCGCCCCTGCCACGCAGCGCGGAGGCCGGGCGACATGTCCTGCCCGCAATCCAGGATCGTCCAGCCCGGCGCGAATTTCGCCACGGCCTCCTTCATCCCCTGGGGGAGGTTGGCGTAGACGATCTGGGCCATTTCTTCCGGCGTGAACCGGCTATTGGCGATCGGGCCGGGGGCCCAACTCAACTCCAGCTTGCTGGGTACGGGCGGTTTGACGGGAATCACGAACACCTCCTCGCCCGTGCCATCGCGCTCGACGCGCCCCCCGTGCCGGGCGAGGAACTGGCGGGCGAGTTTTTCGCAGACGTCGATCAGCTTGGGGAAGTTGTAGGCCGTGTGGCTGAACTGGCGCTGTTCATCCAGCCCGGTGTTGAATCGGGCCGGCAGGTTCTCGAATCCGATCGTGGTGAACAGCACGCCGGCCGAACTCGACGGGTTGCAGTCCGAATCCATCCCGCAGCGGCAGGAAATGACGATCGTCCGTTCCGGATCGCCGTTGCCGTAGAGCAGGCCCATCAGCACGTAGGCGCCGTTGATCTTGCAGTCGATTCCGCCGTTGGAGGCTTGTTGATACTCCGGGTCGAGCCGGTACTTCTCCTGGCATTTCCGCCACGCCGCCTCCCAGTCGCCGGTCGCGTCGCGGCGCCAGGCCAGCATGTCGCGGACCATCTCCGCATACTGGCAGTCGCGGGGAATCGCCGCCAGCCCCGCCCGGATGATCTTCACCGGATCGGTCTCGAAAAACGCCGCCGCATACATCGCGCCGATGAACTGCCCGGCGTACATCCCGTCGCCGTAGTTCATCAGCCGCCCGAACCGCTCGCCGAGGTCGACGGCCACCTGCGGCATCGCGGGCGCGATCAGCCCGGAATAGTCGGCCTCGATCTGGTAGTCGATGTCGTTGGGGCAGTTGTTGAACTTGGGGTGGCTGGAGTCCGGTGGGGCGATCCCCTTGCGGAGATTGGTCCGGCCGGCGTGATTGGCGCACCAGAGCGGATAGCCGCTGTTGGCGAAGTCGATTCCCGCCTGCCTGATCGAGACGTCGATCCCGTACTGCTCGAGCGAGCGGAGGAACGTCATCTCCACGTAGAGGTCGTCCTGGCCGAAGGCGTTGTTGATCATCTCCGGGCGCCACTGGGGCATTTTGTCCTCCGGTATGATCGCGTCCTTCCACTTGAACTCCGTCGGCGCGCCCCAGGCGACGCCGGCGATCTGGCCGATCCACCCGGCCTTCATCTTGTCGCGGTAGTCGCGGACTGCAATGCGCTGGAACTCGCCGGCGGCCAGGCCCTGGCAGGCGATGCCCAGGCCGAGCGCCAGTCCGAGGAGGATTGAGCGTGTCTTCATGAGAGACTCCTTGATGCGGATCGTCGTTAAGGCGTTGTCGGCGCGGCCCAGGTCTGGCCCCTTTTGTAGCGGCCGGCGCGGTCGATCACCGTCGCGTCCTTGCTGGTTTCGATCACCCGGTCGAGTGCCCGGTCGAATTCGGCCTTGTTCGGCTCGCGGAGCGTGCGATGGTGGGCCAGCTCGACGACCGTCTGGCACGCCGCGGCGGCATGGGGAGTGTCGAGATAGGGCAGCAGGAAACGGAGGGTCTCGACCGTGCGGATCGCGGCGGCCCGCCGCAGCACGAGCGTCCGCTCCGCATCGCGGGTGCACAAGGCCATCGCCTTCTGGAGCAAGGCGAGCCGCTCCGCATCGGTCCGCCCGTCGGGAAGCGGGGCGACGCGCACGAGCGCCCTTAAGAGCGCCACCCGGTGTTCGGGATGGGCGTCCGCCTGGGCCAACTCGATCAGCCGCGGGGCGACCGATGCGTCGGGCCAGTTGCACAGCGCGCGGATGCCCGCCTCGTGCACCGCCGGGTCGCGGATGGCGATGGCCGCCTCGACGCTCGGCCGGGCGGCCTCTCCGCCGACGCGCCCCAGCGTGGGCAGCAGGGCCGCGCGATCGGCCGGGCCGAGCCCCTGGATGGCCGCCAACAGGGGGGCGGCCCGCTTGTGTGGATCAGCGATCCGGCCGCAGACGAACATCACGGCCTTTTCCGCCGCCTCGCGCTGCCGGCCTTCCTCGGCCTGGATCACCACCTCGAGCATCGCGGGGATGTGTTCCGGGCCGGCCAGTTTTCCCAGCGCGTCGATCGCCGCGGCGCGCACCTGTGGATCGGCTCCGACGGCCAGCGGCAGGATGCGGGGGACCGTCTCCGCGGCGCGGCGCTGGCTCAGAATCTCGATCAAGGTCGCGCAGGGCTGCGCGGTCGCCCCGCCCGTCGCCTCCGCAATCGCCGCGGAGACGGGCCGGCCGGGCATGCGGCTCAGGCTCGATCGTGCCGCCGCTTGCTCGTCGGGCGGGCCCTCGAAGAGCAGGCGGAGGAGGACTTGCGCGTCGGCCGGCTCGCCCAGACGCACCAAGGCGTCGATCGCCGCCAAACGGACCGGCGGGTCGCGGCTGGCGGCGAGGAGGCTGAGCACCGCCGGCCGGGCGGCCTTGTCCCCGCGCTCGGCCAGGGCGCCGACCAGGCCGGCTTGGGCATCCCGGGGCAGTTTCGCCAGCCGGGCGGCGAACGCCTCGGTCGCCGCCCGGCCCTTGAGCTCCGAGCGGACTTGCTCCAGCCCGAGAGCGCGGAGGTCCTGATCGGCATCGGCGAGCAGGCGGATCACCATTTGCAGGACGCCGTCCGTTTCTTCTCCAGCGGGCGAAGGGGCGGCGAGAACAGGCGCCGCAGCCAACCAGACGAATCCCTGAAGCAGCAACCGGGCGTCTCTCACAGCACCTCCTCCCTGCCGGTGATGCCTACTGTTTCGTCCCAGCGCAGGCCAACATGCCGCGCGTGGCCGCCAGGCGAACGTGCTTCGGCTGGTCGGTGCCGGCATAGGCCCTGTAGACCGCCTCCGCTTCGGCCGGTTTGCCGGCGGCGAGCAGCCCCTCCGCGGAGGCCAGCGCGCTGTCGGTAACGGCCTGCTTGACCTGCTCGTTCGACGGCCTGGCCTTCGCCAGTACTTGCGACGCCTCGGCGGTCCGGATCGCGCCCAGCGCCAGCGCGGCGGAGCAGGCGACGGCCGTGTCGGCATCGCCGAGCAGCCCGGCCAGCAAGGGGACGCTGGCCGCGTCGCGGCGGACGCCCAGCGATCCGATCACACCGATTTTCAAGGCGCCGGCGAGCTTGGGCAGCGCGCCGCGGAGCGCCGCGGCTGCTTCCGCCGCGCCAATCCGCTCCAAAGGCATAGCGGGCCATGTGGGAGTGGTCCTTCTCGGTGAGCAGCGCCGCCAGAGCCGGCACCGACGCCGCCGTGCCAATCACCATCAGCTTGCGGCAAACGAAATCCTTGGCAGCGCGGGAGACGCCGGTCTTCAGCACCGCGGCCAACCGGGCCTCGAGCTCGCCGCGCTCGGCGGCGTCGCCGGAAATCAACGCCTCGTCGATCGGGCGGAGCGGGCCCAGGTCCGTGCCCCAGTCAATAGTCTTCAGTGCTGCGAAAGCCTGGTCTAACATATTCGAATACCTCGTTCAGGCAAGAATTGTTCGGAGGGTGCGCGGGCGAGATCAAAGTTGCCACGGCTCGCGGCGGGCGCGATCGAGCAGCCGGTTGGCCTCCTCGTCGCCGGGAAACTCCTGCTTGCCCCGATCCCATTTGAGAGACCGCTTCAGCGTGTAGGCGATGATCCCCAGGTGGCTGAGGATCACGGTGTTGACGGCAAGCTCGATGTCGCGGAAAGGTCTTTCGCGGGTCTTGACGCACTCGAGGAAGTCGCCATAGATGCCGCCGGTGCCCTTGTAGCCCGGCACGGCCTTTGCCGGCCGGCTGCCGCCCGGCGTGCCTTCGACCTGCAGGTTGCCGGTGTTCGGCCGGTTGTGATAGAGCAGCAGGCCGTTGGGATAGCGGTACGCCAAGAACTCCTTGCCGTCCTCCGTGTTGTAGATGACCTCTTCGGGCTGCAACTCGCGGACATCGGCGGCGAACGTTGCCCCGCCGAAGTGGTGCGCGCCCCCAGTCGGTCATGCCGCCGCCCGAATAGTCGATGTAGGACCGCCAACTGCCGCCGCTTGTGCCGAAATTGCCGTCGCAGCGGGCCTTGTTGTAGGGCGCCCACGGCGCCGGGCCGAGCCACATCTCCCAGTCCATGTCCGCCGGGACCGGCTCGCCCGGCAGGTTGCACGGCTGCGAGAGCGGGCCGACGTTGACATTGATCCACTTGATCTCGCCAAGCTCGCCGCTCCAACAGGGATCGACGGTCTTGCGGTAGTCTGCGAGCACCCGCTGGCTGCCGCCGGAAACCACCCGCGCGTAGCGCCGCGCCGCCTCGACCATCAGCGGTCCCTCGCGCAAGGTGCGCGTCTCGGGCTTCTGGCAGTAGACGTCCTTGCCGCTGCGGCAGGCCTCGATCACCATGATCGCATGCCAATGATCGGGCGTCGCCACGTGGACCGCGTCGATGTCGGTGCGGGCGAGCATCTCGCGGAAATCGTTGTACGCCTTGCAGTCGGCATTCTTGTAGTGTTCGTCGGCTTTCTTCTTGGCCGCCTCGCGGACGCCCCCGCGGACATCGCAGACGGCCACGTACTGGACGTCCGGGCGGCCGAGGAAAGCGCCCTGGTCTCCCCTGCCCATGTTGCCGATGCCGATGCCGCCCATCACGATCCGCTCGCTCGCCGCCGGCACGTCGGCATTGCCCAGGGCGGTTGAAGTGATCAGGTAGGGAAGGGCGAGGCCCGCGCCCGCCGTGGTGAGAAACTCGCGGCGCGTCGGCCGATCGAAACTGCCCATATTGGCCTCCTCTCGGAGTGAGGTTGTGAGAGACGTCCTGATGGGAAAGAGAGAACCGCTGCGCGGCCTGGCCGAACCGCGCGGACGCGGGGCGGACCGCGCCAAAGCGGCCGCCAACCGGCTGCGGCGCGACGCGAACCGGCTCGCACGGCCCAGCGTCATGTTTACCCCGCCGGACCGGCGGTGTCCAGAGTCGCAGCCCGCCGGGCGGCAATGGGGCCCGGCGAGGCCGGCGCTGGGCTCGCTCTTGGAAGCCGCCGTGCGGCGGGCGGGGCTTGCTGTGCCTGGGGCGGCCGCGGCGGGCAGCCTGTCACTGCAATCCACGACAATCGCCGAGCGAGCGAGTTCTCAATCCTCCACCAGCAGCTTCATTTCGCTTGAGTTCGCCTTGAGCTCCGGGGCATACATCGCCCAGGCCTTGGCCGGCAGGGCGCTGAAGCGGCCGGGGATCTCCGCCCGCATCCGGTAGGCCACGCTGTGGTTGCCCCGGGCGAGCTGGTTGACGAAGAGCACCACCCGGTTGTCGCGGAACTCCACGTAGGCGCCCAGCGCGTTTCCTGTATAACCGCTGCGGAGGTCGACGGGTTCCAGGCCGGCGGCCTTCATGTCTTCGAAGACCACGTATTCGTAATCGTTCTTGCTGGCGATCTCCAGCTCGATCTCCACGAGCTCGCCGCTCTTTAACAGCGACAGGTCGGCCAGCGGCTCGCGCTCGTACTTTTCGACCCGCTGGTCGACGGCCTGTCCTCGCGAGCCGGCCACCTTGACCGATTTCTCCACCGGCTTGAGGCGGTAGTACTTCCGCTCGACCTTGATCTCCAGGCCGGCGGCCGCGATCGGGTCTTCGAGCGTGAAATTCGTCAGGTAGGCGTTGTAGTAGAGTGGGCCGGTGCCCTTTTTCTTCAGCTCGATCGTGTGATCGCCGTCGGCCAGATCGGCCCCTTCCACGACGAGCTTGTTGTCGAACTGGAATAGGTTGGCCGGGGTGATCTCGACCGCCTTCTGGAGCTTGCCGTCGAGCCAGACTTCGACGGTCATCTCGGGCCGGGCCTCGCCGCTGGCCCGCATGAACTCCGCCATTGCCTCGATGCACAGTGCCGTGTCGCGGGTGGAGTTCCAATAGGTCGCGTGCTTGCGGTTGTTGAGCAGATACTTGACCAATCGCGAGGCGACGCGGCCCTTCGGGTCGGTCCGCGCAAGCAGCTTGAGATAATAGGCGTGGGCCTCGTACTCGCTCCCGTACCAATACCACCAATAACCGTCCGGCAGATTGAGCCAGGCCGTCTGGTTCTCATCGTCTTCAACGAGATACTGCTCGATGTTGCGGAGCACCATGGCGAGTTTTTCCTTCTCGCCCTGCCGCTCCAAGGCCAGGCCGAAAGTCGCCAGGCTGTAGACGGCCAGTTGCGGCCGGTCGCGGTAGAGGAAGTCGAGCATCTGGCGGTTGTTCACACCCGCGTCGACGAGCACCATGTAGACCAGCGCGTCGAGGTTGTCGGCGTGCTCTTTCCACGGCTTCTGCTTGGGCTCCTTGAGCGCGTTGTTGAGCTTCTGCACTTCCTCGTCCTGGTAGCGCTTGAGCCAGTCGACGCCCCGCTCGACGACGCCGGGGACGAGGGCGACGTCGTTCTGCACGGCGATCTGGAGGCCGTGAACGACCACGGCGGTGGTGTGCGCGGAAGGATACTCGCCGTAGCCGGAGAACCAGCCCCAGCCGCCGTCGGAGAGTTGCATCTCCACCAAACGGTTGACGCCCTCCTTGACCATCCGGCGGACCTCGTCCTCGTCGAAGACCGGATTGCGGTCGTAGCGCTGCCAGCGTTTGGCCCGCTCGGCGTCGTCGCCGATCTCCTGGGCGTTCAGGTTCGTGCGCTTTTGCTGGATGGCCTTCAGATCGAGCCGCATGTCGAGCAGGATCTTCTGCGTGATTACCGTGGGCAGGAAGCGGTTGAGCGTCTGCTCGGTGCAGCCGTAGGGATAATCGACCAGGTAGGGCAGGGCGTCGACCATCGCCCCGGCGAGCGTCGGCGAGTAGCGGACCTCAAGCCGCGTCTGGTCCGGTCTCCGCTCGGCGGGCACGCGGATGGAGAACTTGCCGCCATCCTCATCGGGGCGGATCGCGCCGCTTACGGCTTCCATCTTGAGCATGCCGTGGACGTAGCAGGGGAAGCGCATCTCCATCGCGTCGGACTCTTCGTCGGCGAGGGCGAACATGCGGATCACTGCCTCGCCCTCCTTGGCGACCTTCACGCGCCAGTCGACCCGGGCCTCGCCCTCGGGCTCGATCGCCACGCGCTGCTCCAACTGGCCGAGCGGTGCGAGCTGGTCGCCCTCGAGCTGGAGTCTCACCTGGACCGATTTCTTCGTTTTCAGGTAGTTGTGGACGTTGGCCGTGAGGACGACCTCGTCCTTTTCGATGAAGAACCGCGGGGCCTGCATCCGCAGGATCAGGTTCTTGCGCGTGACCACGTCGGCCGTCCCCTCTCCGACCCGCGTGCCATGCCCCATCGCCCAGCACTTGACGCGCCAGGTGGTGAGGTTTTCGGGCATGGTCAGGGAGACCTCGGCAGTGCCGTCTTCTTCCGTGTCCAGGCGGCCGACCCAGAGGGCGGTGTCGGCGAACGCGCTGCGGACGGTCGGCGCGGCGGCGTCCGCGAGGGCTTCGCCGGGCGCCGCTCCGGCAGTCGCTGATGGGGCCTCCAGGTCCATCATCGGCGCGCCTTCAGCAATCGCCATCGGCGCGGCGGCCAGCGGCGCGGCCTTTTCCATTCGGGCCATGGCCGGCATCGCGCGGCCGTTGACTGCGCCGCCGAAGCCGCCCATACCGGCCCCGTAAGCCATGCCGCTTCGCCGGCTCAGCTGGCGATCCATCGGCGATTCATCGACGATCGCATCCAGATCGTCGACCGACGTGGCGCCAAAGATGCCGACATCCCGCATGCCGGGCGTCTTGGGGGGAACCAGGTTTCCCGCGAAACGATTGAGACTGCTCTCGCTTGCCTCGTTGTGCTGGCGGCGCCACTTCCAGAAGAACTCGCGGATTTCGGGCACGTTCGACCCGCCCGAAATGTACTCGACCGACTTGTCATACACCGCCACCACGGTCGAGCCGTGAAACGGCTTGCCGTCGAAATCGGTCAGTTTCAGGCGAACGCCGGCCTTCTCTCCGGGGAGGTACTCGGCCGCGGAGGGGAGCACCTCCACATTGACCACGCGTTTGACCGGCGGAACGATGATCTCCTTGGTCTCGGTGTGGACCCGCCCGTCGGCCAGCGTCACCGCCTCGACGAAGAAGTTGGGCATGTCGCGCTCGGCGACGGCGATTTCCTCCAGGGTGCTCTTGCCCTCCAGGCGGACGACCCGCGGCGGCAGGTAGACGCCGTTGGCGGGGCGGATAAACAGCAGCACCGTGCCGTCGAGGCGGTCCGTGTTGACCATCAGTTGGACTTTTTCGCCGGGCCGATACTCCGCCTTTTCGGGGACCAGTTCGATGGCGTTGTAGCGGAAGTCCTCGCCGCTAGCTGTTTCACCTCGGACAGTGAAGATGTAGCCGCCCTCGATCGTGTGCTCTTTCTTGTCCGTCAGCTGGCAGGCCAGCCGGTACTGGCCCGGCGCGGCGGCCTTGAGCTTCAGGTCGGCCATGCCTTGGGCGTCGGTCGAGATCGGGGATGTGAACACGGGGGTCTCGACCGGCTTGCCGTCGCGGTAGCGGATGGCGAGCAGTTGCGCCTCGCCCGCGGCTTCCACCGGCCGGCTGTCGAGCGTGCGGGCGGAGAAATGGGCGTCGATCGTGTCGCCCACCCGGTAGTAACCGCGGTCGATCCAGGCGTAGACCTTGAACGGCTGGCGGGCGACGAGCACGCTCCCCGTGCCGACAATCGTCCGCCGCGATTGATCCACGACTTCGGCGGTGATCGTGTACTCGTGGTCCTTGTCGGGATGAATCTCCTTGGCCGGCAGCGTGTCGATTTCGACCTTGAGCGTGCCGTCGGGCCCGATTTCCACTTCGCGCTGGGCAACGATCTCCGGCGGGCCGGCGGCGCGAGGCCACCAGAACGGCATCGGCCGGAGGCAGCCCCACTCGGCGAAGCCGGGGTACCAGCGGTAGTCGTAGGCGAACCACCAGTAGCCGGGCCCATAGAACCAGTCCCAGGGGCGCGCCGGGTACCACGGCTTGTCGGCGGCCGACCGCATGACCTTGTACTTGACCTTGGCCTGCGTGACCGGCGCGCCGAAATAGTATTTCGCCTTGATCTCGGCTTCGATTCGTTCGCCGAGCATCACCGGTTCGGCCGGCGCGTCGACGGTGACCTCGAACTCCGGCTTCTTGTATTCCTCGACGCGGAACGTGCCCCCTCCCATGTCCACGATGTTCAACCGCCAGACGCCGAGGCTGGCGTCGGCGGGCAGATCCAGCTCGCCCTCGACGCCGCCGTACGGGTCGAGCGTGACGGACTGGTTGATTACGCGATCGTTCTTTGCATCGTAGATTTCGATCGCCACGCCGCGCCCCGCGAACTCGGACGCATCGGGCATGTCGTACTTCGCATGGCGGAGCCAGGCCTTGTAATGCACCTTCTGGCCCGGCCGGTAGACCGGCCGATCGGTGATCGTGTAGACCCGCGTCTGGTTGTACTCCTCGTCGTAGTGCTGGCCGAACCAGATGTGCGTGTATCCGAGGAAGGCGAACCGCCGGGGCGCTGCCCGGGCGATCACGATCCACTGGTATCCGTCGGGCACCGCCCGCTGGTCGAGGGCGAGCTGCCCGTCGGCGTCGGTGTATTCAGCGAATTGCTTGGTCAGGAGGTCGAAGCGGCGCGGCTGTCGCTGCTCCTGGCGAAAGCCGAAGAATTCGACGTTCGCCTTGGGGATCGGCTTGCCGGTCACGGCGTCGCCGACGAAGAACCAAACCTTCCGGTCGAGCGGCTTCTTGACGATCGCCGTGTCGGCGACCCAGAGGACGATGTGGCACTGGTTGCCGTCGCGGATCTCGGCGGTCAACAAGTAGGCCCCGGGCGTGGCGAGCGGCGTGGTGACGGTGATCCGCCGATCGAAGTGGTTCGCCCGGGGTTCAAGCGGCGTGGTCCAGGTGGCGGCGACCTTCGTGACGTACTTCTGTTCGTTTTCGCTGACCAGCCGGTGGCCGATGTTGCCGATGTCGAGCTTGCGGTGGTCGAGTTGGTTCGGGCGCGACTTGATGTAGGCTTTGACATCGTCGAGCAGCATCGCCACGTCGATTTCCTTGGCCGTGAATTTGACCTCCCGCCCGTTGCGGAAGCGGTAGTCGACCGTAGCACCGCTCCCCGCCCCTTGTGTCGCCACCGGTTCAAATCGGCCCCAGTTCTTGACGATCTGGTCGAGCCGCTGCTGCCAGCCGGGCCGGTTGCCGGGATGCTCGCGAAGGCACCGCTGCCAGGCCTCGGCGGCCCGGGGATACTGCCGGCGGTTTTCGAAAATCTGCGCCAGCTCCACGCAGGCTTGTTGCGCATACGGCTGGCGGGGATCCGCGGCGATCTCCTGGAAGATTTTCAGGAAGTTGAACTCGTCCGGGAGGGAGAACCGTTTGACTCCCGTGGCGAGCCGGGCGATCGTCTCGTTCTCCCCGAGGGTATGCAGCGCGTAGGTGCCGCTCTCTTCCTGTTTCGTGTCGTCGACCGCCATGCGTCCGAAGGGGATTCCGGAACTGGCCAAGGTCTCGACGCCGAACTGGCTCCGCAGAAACTGGGCGAAGTGATGCCGGACCTCGTTTCTGCGGCTCGGGTCGATTTCGATCGCCTGTTCCAGGGACCATCGCCAGCGCTCGCCGTCGTTTTGGGCGGCCTCGAAGCTCTTTGGAGTCTTGTGGTACACCGGGTTTCCGTCGGCTTCGACCGGGGCGGCCGTCGCTGAGCCGCCATAGCCCCAGCCCTGCTCGTAGTCGGGCAGAGTCTCCAGGTCGGTTAGCGCCTGCAATCGCCAGGCTTCGGCGAAGCCGCGGTTGTTCAGCAGCATCTGCCCAAGTTCGAAGAAGAACTGGCTGACCGCCGCGCGCTGGTTGTCGCGCGCGGCCAGCGGCATCGCCTGGACCATCAATTGCACGGCGCGGACGCGATCGCGCTCGGCTGAATTGACCACCTGGCCGCCGCCGCGATGCCGGCCGCGCTCGAACTTGCCCGCGATCATGAACCCGAAGTGGTCCAGGTCCATATAGCTTTGGGCCGCGGCATGGAGCAGGCGCCAATTGCCCGCGTGGACGGCGATCACGCGCTCGCGGAACGGGTCGATTTCGCTGGCCCGGTTCAGCTGTTGGAGGCACGTCAGCGCGATCTTCAGGTCGCCCCCGACCTGTCCGGAATCGGTGGCCGGATCGAGGGCGAGGCGGCGGAAGGCTTCGTACGCGTCCTTGTAGTTGCGGTCGGCGTACATCTTCTGGGCATCGGCGCGCGAGACGTTCATGGGGGCGGCCTCCCGAGCAATTGAAAACGCCAGCCCGCCGACGAGCAGCAGCGCGGCGGCAGCCAGAATTGCGACTCGGCGAAATCGGATCATTGTGCCTTCTCCTTCCAGGCGGCGATAGGACGAGCCAATGATGCCCCGATGCGGGGGGCGGCCAATGGTTTTTCAGCGAGCCTCCGCAGTCAAGCAGGCGAAAAGACGGGATTCGGCCGTTTCGACAGAGGCGAGACTGCGGTCATGATAGATCGACAGCCGGTTCTTTCCCAGCCCCGGCCAGCCTCTCGTATAACGTCGTCGCGGACGGGAGCGTTACACCGTTCGGTCAGGGCGAGGCAACTGGCGGGGGGCACAACGGTCGTGCGGATGAGTGGTCTGGGACGGCCCATAGTGCGGGTGCCTCCGCCCTATCCTGACAATTCGGTCCGAGGGGGCTAGAATGGGAATCTGCACCCGCGAAGGGCGTGAGGATCGTTTTGGAGCCGGCCTGTTGGCGGGGTGCCCCATCCGCGTTTTTTTTGGGGCCGGCTTCGGCATCGAATGTCCTGAGTTGTGGAACAGGTCTTTGCCCCCTAGAAGAAGGGAAGCGGCGCGTGTCGAACGTGTCTTCAACCGACCAGAAAGACGTGGTAGACCTGAAGAACCCGGTGTTGGCCGGGTTTCTGGCCTGGCTTGTGCCGGGGTTGGGCCATTTCTATCAGGGCCGGTTGGCGAAAGGCGTCCTGTTGAGCGTCTGCATTCTGAGCACGTTTTTCTATGGGCTTTACCTGGGCAGCAGTCCGGAGTTGGGTTGGGGCCGGGTGGTCTATGCTTCGTGGCGTCCAGGTCAGCGCCGATTGCCATTCCTCTGCCAGATTGGCATTGGACTGCCGGCGATGCCGGCTCTGATCGAGGCGAATCGAGCGGCGAGTGGGAAGAAGCCGCTGTTTGGCGGTTTCATGGCGCCTCCGCGCCCGGACTTCAACGATTCAACCGCCGGTCTGCGGCGCCAAGCGCTCGAGGATCAGCCCACGCTTGACGAATTACACAAGCAGCTCCACCGGTACTTCGACGTGGGCACCGCCTATACGATGATCGCCGGCCTGTTGAATGTCCTGGCGATTTATGACGCATGGGGCGGACCGGTAATTGCCGAGAGTCGCAGAAAAGAGGAAGACGAACCGGAGACGGGCTCGGGGGAGCCGGGCAAGTAGCCGTCTCGGGTGCGTCCGCCGGATTGGCCGGGTCTTGCCCGCGGTCGCGGGGTGAAACTGGCTTGGCTTGACTGCCGGCGGTGCGTCCCCCGAGAGGCGGGTGGTCTTGAGAACTGAATGGGAACGAACGAAGACAAATCCGATGGTGAATCCTCTCCTTGCCGCAGTCGAGGCCTACGACTTCTGGTACGCCGTCCCGCTCGTCGTGGCCGTCAGCCTGGTTTATGCGGCGACGCGGCATGAAGAGCTCGGCCCGATTCTCTCCCACGCGATGCGAATCGGAGTCTGGATCGTGGGATTCATGCTGATTGTGCTGGTGGTTCTGCTGCTGGTTTCCTGGTTCACGTAGGAAGGGAATCATGAGGGTTGTCGTCTTGGGGGCCGGCACGGTCGGCGCCTCGGTCGCCGAGATGCTATGCCAGCACGGCCACAGCGTTACGGTCGTTGACCACAATCCCGGCGTTGCGCGGCGCGTGAACGACGAGCTTGACGTCCGCGCGGTCAGCGGATCGGCGGCGCAATCGAGCGTGCTCTTCCAGGCCGGGGTGATGGACTCCGATCTCTGCCTGGCGCTGACCGGGAGCGACGAGGGCAACATGATCGCCGCGAGCATTGCCAAGGCGATGGGCGCCCGGCGGGCCGTTGCCCGAGTCTACGCCCCGGTGTTCCGCGATCTGAGCACGTTCGATTACCAACGGCACCTCAAGATCGACCGCCTGCTGAGCCTGGAGCATCTCTCGGCGATGGAGTTGGCGCGGAAGATCCGCGAGCCGGGTTCGCTGGCGATCGAGAGCTTCGCCCACGGAAATCTGGAGATGCAGGAGTTGGCGGTCGCCAAGGCCACCGCGGCGGTCGGCGTTCCGCTGCGAGAATTGAAACTCCCCAAAGCGGTCCGCGTCGGTTCGATTCTCCGCGGTGGCAAGCTGATGATCGCCGATGCCGGCGAGAAGGTGATGGTCGGGGATCGCGTGACACTGATCGGCGCGCGGGAAGACATCGACGACGTGAAGTCGCGGTTTGATGTCGAAACACCCCAGAAACGCGGGATCGTGATCGCCGGCGGCGGCGAGACCGGTTATCACCTGGCGCGGGTCCTGGAGGGGCCGCGATTCGCGATCGTGCTCATCGAGGCGGATCGCGGGCGGTGCGATTTCCTCGCCTCCCACTTGAAGCAGACGACCGTCGTGCATTGCGATGTCCAGCGGCGCGCCGACCTGGAAGAGGAACGCGTCGGCAGCGCCGACGTCTTCGTTGCCTGCACCGGCGACGACGAGAACAACATCATGGCCTGCGTCGAGGCCCGGGAACTCGGCGCGAAAAAGACCGCGGCCCTGGTCGGCCGCCCGGATTATGCGAACGTCGTCGGCAAGCTCGGCATCGACGAGACGGTCAGCCCGCGCGAGGTCGTGGCACGGCAAGTTCTCGGCTTCTTGAACACCGGTCCGGTGATCTTTCGCAATGCGCTGCTGTGGGGCGGAGGAATCGAGATTCTCGAGGTCGAGGTCGTCGCGGGGGCCCCGGTCACCGAGCACGTTCTGGCCAACGTCGACCTGCCGCCGCAGTGCCTGGTTGCCGCGGTGATTCACGAGAGTTACGTGCGCGTCCCGGGGGCCGACGATCGGCTGAAACCGGGCGACACGGCGATCGTCTTCGCCGGCGATGAATCCGTCGACGGCGCCCTGGCCCTGTTCCAGACAAACGGCCGCGCTTCCTAGCACCCATGAATCTCCGCCAGCTGTGCAAACTGCTCGGCCTGATCGCGATCTTGATCGGCGCCGCAATGGTCTTCAGTCTTCCCTGGGCACTGGTCGAAGGGGGTTGGAGGATGGCCAGCGAACGCCGCGGCCTGGCCGGATTGGCCGGGGCGATCGCCGTGTGTCTGGCCGTGGGCGTGTCGTTGTGGCGGCTCGGCCGCGGCGCCGGGGGCCAACTGTTCCGCAAGGAAGCGATGGCCGTCGTTGCCCTGAGCTGGATCATGGCGACCGTGCTCGGCGGGCTGCCCTACTGGTTCAGCGGCACGCTCCGCGCCCCGCGGACGCCGATGAGCCTGGTGGACGCGATGTTCGAGTCGCAGT
>JAAYCB010000050.1 GCA_012744395.1 Pirellulaceae bacterium | reverse complement strand
CGTGCCAGGGTCCCGTGGTGGAGAATTCCCACGCGAACCTCGACCGTGCGCTTCTCCGCCGGCCGCTTCGGCGGCTCCTGGCAATCCGACCGTGTGGCCACTCCGGCAAGGATGGTCAACAGGCAAAGCGGGGCGTTTTCGGTCATCGCAGATTCCTCAGCCACCGCCAGTATACAAGCCGGGGCCCGCCAATCGAATCCCGCGCCCAAACAAGGGGGACGGTTTCCGGTCGGTGGGCCCCAGGAGTGGGCTTTCATGCCGCCTCAAGTCTCTTCCCAGACTCCGTCCCAAGCCAGCAGGCTCGCGTCCACGCCGCTGGTCGCGTGTTTGTCCGAACCGGCGGCCGAGTAGCCCTTGGTGAGCTCGAAACCGAGCGACTCGTAGATCTGGTCGGCGGCGGCGGGCGCCAACGGATCGGCCGGATTGGAATAGAACTTGGCGCGGACGTGGTCGTCCTCCATCGTCGCCGTGAGAAGGTCGTTCGTAACCGGCGGATCGGGCGCGGCGTCGGAATCGTGCATCTTGATGATGTCCACCTTGCCGTCGTCGGTAAGCGCGGTGGCGTGGATCGACTCGAAGCCGCGAAGCGTGATCGCATAGGCCGGCGTTGATGTCCCGCGCTCGGACATCCATGCCTTGGAGGGGCGGAGGCGGATTACGTCGGCCAGTTCCGAGTCGCTCAGCTCGGCGCGGTCGCGGCCCGATCCGCCACGGGCGGTGACCCGCTCGAAGCCCGTGTAGGAATAGTCGATCCCTCCGCCGTGCGGGCTCGTGAAGCTGCCCTCGTCCTTGGTTGCGGTGAACAGGTCATCGCTCGGCGTGCCGTAGAGAATTGCCCTGTCAACGCCGCCGAGCCCATCGATTTCAACCGAGCCGAAGAACTTGGCCCGATGATAGAAGCCTCCGAGGTAGAGCCGCACAAGGTTCGTTTCGTTGTCGAACGTTTTGACCTTGTTGGTTTTTGCATTGCCGTAGAGATACGCCTGGTCGTCTCCGCCGGCGCTGGCGTATCCGTGCATCGCGGCGACGTCCGTGGCCGTGACCGTGTAGGCGTTCTGCATCTGGAAGACACCGTAATCCTCGGCGGCGATCCAGACGTCGTCGCCCGCGGTATCGTAGATCTGCACGCTGTCGACGAGTGCGTCCGTCTCGATTCCTTCCACGGAAACGAGGCCGGCGAAATCACCCAGGTCGGAGATCACAAACAAGTCCTGGTCGGTTGAGCCCTTGATCTTCAGTTGGGAGACGTCGGCGATGGGCAGCGTGATCGTCGCACGTGTGACGAGGTCCTGGCCGTCGAAGGGGGCGGTGTCTTCCTTGATCGAAAGGACCAGGTTGTCGCCGGACCGGGTGAGCTCGAAATAGTCCGGCAGGCCGTTGTCGGCATATTCGCCGGCGTCGTATTCGAGGGCCGCCGGGCTGTCGGCCGGAAAAGCGACCACCAGCGTATCGCCGCGCGAAATCAGCGTTTCCGGACCGGCCAGACCGGCCAATGTCGTCCACGAGAGCGAGGACCAGACCGTGCCGATCCCGTACGTCTCGTAAAGCTCATCCAGGAACGCCTCCGGCATCGGCACCGGCTGGAAGTCCTCCAGTTCATCGATCGTGCCGCCGCGCGAAAGCAGGTCGTGCAGACCATCGCGGACTTGGGTCTGCTGCGGCGCGAGCGAGTCGACCCAGGACGACGACGGGGCGCCTTCCGGGGATGCCGCCAGGACCGTGACCGCCGGGTCGGTTCCCGGTTCGTCCAGCCCGCCGGCCGGTGAGGCGGACAACAGGGCTCGCGTTTCCAGCGGCTCGAATCGAACCTGGCGAGCTTTCAGTCCTCGGGCTGGTCGCCTGCGCCAAATGGCATTTTGGATGGCGTTGCGAAACCACATGTTCGCTTTCATCTTCTTCACCTTGCGGTAGGTTGCCGACCCGCCATCTTCCATTCTGTTTGACCACGGGACGTGTGGCAGTTGAATCAATACGTCGCAGTGGCTATACCGGTTGTCTTGCTTCTGCCGGGCAAACCGCAGACCTCCAGCGAGCCAGACTTTCCAGCGATCCACTGACGCCCTATTGATTAGGGCCGATGCTGCGCGGATGTGTCACTGGACTTTGTCGGTTCAACGCCTTCGGCGCAAGCAGAGAACAATCATGCTTCTGGAACAAGACTGACAACCAGTCCGTCCTCCGGTCTTTGCGGACCCCTGGGTGGTCTAAAGCGAGCCAAAACCACCGGGCCCGCGCGCTCCACAGCGTTTCCGGAGCCGAACGAGTTGATCCCGCAGAAGCGACGGGCGGCGGCCCACCGAGATCGGCCTTGCGGCCCGCACGGCGGTACGCGGCGCAGCTCCGCGCGGCCCATGATCCGGAGCAACCCGAAGCCTCGCGGGTGGTGCGCCTTCAAGCTGTTGCCCGCACCCTGTTCCCTGTAGACTACAGCCGGCGGGCTTGCCTTGGCGACCGGCCCGGTGGTTAGACGGCACGAAACCCGGTTTGTCTGCGAGAGGCGTTCTTCGATGTCCACGCGCATCTCTATTCTGCTCGTCGCGGCGATCGGCTGTCTGGCGATTTGCGGCTTCTGCCAGGCGGAGGGAGAACCGGAGGAGGCCGCCCCGGCTGCTCGGCCATCGCTCGAGTGGATTCGCGTCAGCGAGGATCGGAGCCATTTTGTCGGAATTCCCTCCGGAAAGCGGATCGTGATCTGGGGAGTCAACTACGATCACGACGACCAGGGCCGCCTGCTCGAAGACTACTGGGAGGAGGAATGGGAGACGGTGGCCGCCGATTTCCGGGAGATCAAGGCCCTGGGGGCCAGCGCCGTGCGGATTCACTTGCAGACGGCCAGGTTTCTCGACGGGCCGCAGCGGCCCAACCGGGAGAATCTCCAGCGTCTGGGCATCCTCGTGCGGTTGGCGGAAGCGACGGGCCTGTATCTCGACTTGACCGGACTGGGCTGCTACCACAAGCGGGACGTCCCCCCGTGGTATGACCGGCTCGACGAGGCGGCGCGTTGGGAGGTTCAGGCCCGGTTCTGGCGATCGGTGGCCGAGGTCTGCAAGTCCAGCCCGGCGGTCTTCTGCTACGACCTGATGAACGAGCCGATCCTGCCCGGCGAGAAGAAACCGGAGACCGAATGGCTTGCCGGCGAGTTTGGCGGGAAGCACTTCGTGCAGCGGATCGCGCTCGACCTGGCGGGCCGCACCCGGCTTGAAGTCGCCCGCGACTGGGTGAAGCGGCTCACCGCGGCGATCCGCGAGGTCGACACGCGGCACATGATCACCGTTGGGGTGATCCCCTGGGCGCTGGTATTCAAGGGGGCCAGGCCGATCTTCTACGCGCCCGAGGTCGGCGGCCCGCTCGATTTCGCCAGCGTGCATTTCTATCCGGAGAAGGGCCAGGTCGATGCGGCCCTGGCGGCCCTGGCCGTCTACAACGTCGGCAAGCCGCTGGTCGTCGAGGAGATGTTCCCGCTGCGTTGCGGCATCGAGGAGTTGGAGCAATTCATCGACCGGTCGCGGAAGTGCGCCGACGGGTGGTTCAGCTTCTACTGGGGCGCGACGATCGAAGAGAACGAGCGGAAGGGCAATCTCGGCGGCGCGATCATGGCCGCGTGGCTCCGCGCCTTCCGCTCTCTTGCCACGCGTCTGCCGGGCGGCTAACCGTTCATCGGCCGGGGCGTTTCTTGAGCGCGTGAGGCCCGAAAGATGCTCGCATGCTTGACGAGAGCCTCGCTCGTGGTGTATGAATACGGAATTCGGGTCCGCCCCTGCACAACGCGGAACGGAATTCATTCGGTAGCCGCGTTTGCCGGAGCGTTCCCAAGCTGGAGCTTGGGAACGAGGTGTGAAGCAACGCAGAACGGCAGGAGATTTCCTCCGTGCAAGACATCCGTGAACAACTGTTGACCGACCTTGCCGCGGCCGATACGGCCCAGGCCGTGGAAGAGGTTCGCATCAAGTATCTCGGCCGCAAGGGCCTGATCACCACGCTTGCCAAGACAACGGACTTCAGCAAGCTCGGCCCGGAAGAGAAGCGCAACTTCGGCCGGCAACTCAACGAGCTCAAGCAGTTGGCCACGGAGCGAATCGCCGCGGCAGCGGCGGCGGCCAGATCGGGCCAGGCGGTGCACAAAGGCCCCGCCCTCGATCTGACCTTGCCCGGCTCCGAGCACTCGCTCGGATCACTCCACCCGATCACGCTCGTGCAGATGGAGCTGGAAGACATCTTCCAGGGGATGGGCTTCATGGTCCTCAGCGGGCCCGACGTGGAGACGGAATACTACAACTTCGATTCCCTGAACATGCCCGGCGACCACCCCGCCCGCGACATGCAGGATACGTTCTGGCTCAACAGCGGCATGCTCCTGAAGACGCATACCTCGGCCAACCAGGTGCGGACGCTGGAGAAGTACGGCGCGCCGGTGCGGGCGATCTTCCCGGGCCGCTGCTTCCGCTACGAGGCGATGGACCCGAGCCACGAGACGACGTTTTACCAGTGCGAGGGGCTGCTCGTCGATCGCAATATCTCGGTCGCCAACCTGATCGCCGTGATGAAGGCCCTGCTCGGCGAGATCTTCCACCGCGACGTGGCCGTCCGCCTCCGCCCCGGATACTTCCCCTTCGTCGAACCCGGCTTCGAACTCGACCTCCAGTGTCTCCTCTGCGGAGGCAAGAAGTGCCCGACATGCGGCGACGGCTGGCTCGAGCTGATTCCTTGCGGGCTGGTGCATCCGCGGGTGCTCGAGGCCGGCGGGGTCGACACCAGCACCTGCAGCGGCTTCGCCTTCGGCCTCGGACTGACCCGGCTGGCGATGATGAAGTACGGCATCCAAGATATCCGCCGGTTCAACTCCGGCGACATCCGCTTCTGCCAGCAGTTTCCCGCCGCGGTGTGAGAAATGGCCGCCGGCTTTCAGCTTTCAGCCGTCAGAGAGAAGAGACGGGTTCCCAAGCGGGAGAGTGGGAACGAGTGATGGGTGGCAACGAGGGTGAAGGCTGAGGCGAGCGTTCCCAAGCGGGAGCTTGGGAACGAGGGGAAATGGGAACGAGTGGTGCGTGGGAACAAGGGTAGGTGGGAGTGGGAGTGAAGGTGAGTCTGTGACCTGTGACGGCAACCGAATCTGGAGCTTTGGATCGTGAAAATCTCGCTCGACTGGATTTCCGACTTCGTCGACCTCTCCGATCTCGATCCTGAAACGATCGCCGATCGGCTCACGCTGGCCACGGCCGAGGTCGAGGGTTTTGAAGTGCTGCGGCGATCGGTCGAGGGGGTGGTCGCCGGCGAGGTTCTGTCGGTCGAGGCGATTGCAGAGGGCGATCCGGCGGCCGAGGGCATATCGTTGGCGGTTGTCCAGGTCGATTGCGGCGGCAGGAAGTATCAGACGGTCTGCGGGGCGCCGAACGTGCGGGTCGGCATGAAGGCCCCGTTCGCCCCGCCGGGCGCCCGGCTGGCGGGCGAGACGCGGATCCGTTCGTCCGAGCTCCATGGCCACAAGAGCGAGGGCGTGCTCTGCTCGCCCGCGGAACTGGGCATGAGCCGCTGGCATGAGGGCCTGTTGGAATTGCCCGAGGAGATCGCCCCCGGCACGCCGCTGGCCGAGTTGATCCCCGCTGAGGACGTGATCATCGAGGTCGACAACAAGAGCCTGACGCACCGGCCGGACCTCTGGGGCCACTACGGGTTCGCCCGCGAGCTGGCGGCGATTTTTCAGCGGCCGCTGAAAGCTCTGCCGATGGCCGACCTGGCCGCCGATGACCACCTGCCCGCCTATCCGCTGTCCGTGGAGGATTTCGACAATTGCCCCTGTTACGGTTGCATCGAGCTGGAGTGCAAGGCGACGATCCCCTCGCCCGTGGTGATGCAGCGGCGGCTCCACGCCCTCGGGCAGCGGACCTTCAACCTGATGGTCGACGTGACAAATTACGTGATGCTCGAACTGGGCCAGCCGACGCACGCCTTCGACGGCGGTCGGCTCCGCGCGATCCGCGTGGCCACGATGGGCGCCGAGGGGACCTTCACGACGCTCGACGGCCAAGAGCGCAAGATGCTGCCCGAAGACCTGCTGATCTGGAACGAGCGCGAGCCGGTCGCCCTGGCCGGCGTGATGGGCGGGCTGAACAGCGAGGTCGAGGAATCGACCACGAAGGTCCTGCTCGAAAGCGCGAACTTCAAGGCCTCGCGGATTCGGCGGACATCGGCGCGGCTCGACCTCCGCTCCGAGTCGGCCCAGCGGTTTGAAAAGACCCAGCCGCCGGTCAACGTCAAGCTGGCCCTGGGCCGGATTCTGAAACTCGTCGACGAGGCCGGCGCCGAGCCCAAGGCGACCAGCCGGATGACGATCGCCGGTGATTTGAAGAATGCGTTTCGCCCCGTCGCGTTGCCGCCGGGCAGCCTCGCGGCGATGGCCGGCGCCGAGATCCCCGACGCGGAAGTCGTCGCGATCCTCCACGGGCTCGGTTTCACCGCCCAGTTTGCCCCCGACGGCACGCTCCAGGTCGGCGTGCCGCCGCACCGGAGCGAGAAGGATATCTCGATTCCGCCAGACATCGCCGAAGAGGTGCTCCGCGTCTATGGCTACGGCAAGATCGAGCCGCGAATGCCGCGGATGCCGCTGGCGCCGCTGGCGGTCGACAAGAAGCTCCGCATCGAGCACAAGGCGCGGCGGCTGCTTGCCGCCGGGCACCGCTTCGCCGAGGTCCACAACTACGGCTGGACGGACGACAACTGGCTCGCCCGGCTGAAGTTCGCGCCGCAAGGCGCCCTGGCCCTTGCCAACCCGATCACCCAGCCGTGCCGCCTGCTCCGCACGACGCTGATGCCCAATCTGCTGGCCCTGGTCGAAGCCAACTGCGTCCATCGCGATGCGTTCCGGCTGTTTGAATTGGGCCGGGTCTACCGCGCGGCCGGCGATGGCGGCTGCGAGGAGCGGACCCGCCTGGGCGGGATCAGCTATCAGCAATCGCCCCAGCCTTCCCTGGAACAGCACCTGCGGATCATCAAGGGGGCGATCGAGGACCTGGCGCGGATGATCGGCGGCGAGCCGTTCGCGTTCGTGCCCGGCGGCGAGGGCCGCTGCCCCTGGCACCTGCCGGGCCACTGGGTGGCGATCCGCAGCGGCGGGCGCACGGTCGGGGGGCTGGGGGCCCTGGCAAGCGGCGTCCTCCAGACGGTGTCGCCCCAGGGCGGGCAGGTCGTCTGGTTCGAACTGGAGTTCGACCTTCTCGAAGGGCCGATCTTCCCGGCCGTGGCCTACGAGGCTCCGCCCCGCTACCCCGGCTCCTGGCAGGATTTCTCGCTCGTCTGGGATCTCGACAAGGGCTTCGCGGCGCTCGAGGAAGTCCTCTCCACGTTCACCCACCCGCTCGTCATCCGGCGCGAGTTCGTCGCCGACTATAAAGGCAAGGGATTGCCGCCGGGCAAGGGGAGCTACTCCTATCGTTTCTGGCTGGGCGCCGCCGACCACACGCTGACGAGCGACGAGATCGAGGGGTTTCGCGCTGCGATCCTCGAGTTCTTCAAGGAGCGGGAAATTCCGCTGCGTTAGAGGCGGCGAGGTGGAAACCTCAGGAGAACGGATCGCGAAAACGCGAACGCGCGAATCAGACACATAGCCGAGGTGAGCGCGTTTGGATGGCGTCTCTTGATCTTCTCCGATTTCGCGATGATCCGACAATTCATGCTGAGGTCCGTGGGGACCGGTCCTGGTCCGCCTCGGCGGGAAGGACTTGGACGCCGAGACGAAGAATGGATTGGTGGTGATCCAGGCGCGGCCGGGCGGTTCCCGCATCGAGTTGATGCACAAGCCTTGAACCGTGGCACTTTGCCCCGAGCAAGTTCGCGCCTGTTCGTCAGCCCGTCAGCATCTCCGCCAACTCGTCGCGGATCTGCTGCTCGATCGTGCCGCGGAACATCATTGCCGCCATCGGCAGGTCGGCGCTGAGCTTGACCCCGGCCGCCTCCGACTCGACCTGGCCGGAGATTTTCAGCCCGAACGTGCGAAAACCGAACTGCATCGAGTCTCCGTTCCACTCTTCCTCGAAGTCGCTGACGTGCTGCCCGAATCGCTGTTTGACGGCCTGGAAACGCTGTTGAAGGCGCCGCGTGGCTTCTTCCTTTCCCAAGTCGTGGGGAATCTGGATCGTGAGCTTGGGCATGGCTGTCTTCCGGCTAAGAACAAGGGGGGTGGGCCGCGGGGGCGCCGCGCAAGTGGTCGGGGTCGGCAACTTGCGCGGCGAGCTGCCGGGCCGAGGATCTCCGGCTAGGCAAGGAAGCTTGCCTTGAGGTCGTTGAGCAGCTTCACGCCCGCTCCGACCTCGGCCTTCTGCCGCTCCGGATCCTGGGGAATCTCGCGTTCAATCGTCAGCGGTCCTTCGTATCCGATCTCGTTCAATTTGGCGAGGAATTTGGCCACGGCCACGTCGCCTTCTCCGAGGGGGACCTCGGCGCCAAATTCCTGGCCCGGTTGGGCGGCCCATTTGGCGTCCTTGCAATGGACGCTCCGCACGTAGCGGCCGACCTTGCCGAGCGCCTCGATCGGCTCTCCCGAGCCGTAGAGGATCATGTTGGCGGGGTCGAAATTCACGAACAGGTTGTCGCGATCGACGGCGGCGATGAAGTGCAGCAGGCCCTCGGCCGTCTCCTGGCCGGTCTCCAGGTGGAAGTTCTGCCCAAGATCCCGGCAATAGTCGCAGACCTCCTGCGTGACGGCGACGACCTCGTCGAAGATCGCGCCGTCGTCGGGGGGGATGAATCCGAGGTGCAGGGCAACGGCGTCGACGCCGAGCAGCTTGGCGAAATCAGCGATCTCTTTGAGCTCCACGAGCCGCTCGGCCCGTGTCTCCGCGGGCACCAGGCCGATCGTCCTGGCGGTGGTCGGGATGTCCGCGTAGCTTTCGCCTTCGAATCCGCCGAAGACGACGGTGATCCGGATGCCGAACTCTTCGAGCCGCTTGAGGAATTTCTCGGCGTTTTCCTGCGTCCGCGACGCCTTGTGCGGTGCGTGGAGGTGCACGGTCGGGATCTCCAACTCGTGGGCCACCTCGAGTTTCACCCCGAGTCCGGCGTCGATGCTAGAAAAAACTCCAATTGGCCACTTTTCCATGGAAACCTCCTTCAAGCGTTAGGAACCCGGTCCCGAGATCGCGTGGGAACCCGCCCACGGCCGGCAGCGGGCTGGACTGCCGATCGACAAGAGATCGGCTCTACGAGTACTTCGACACATCGGGCTTGACGCCCTCCGGCGTTTCGTCGCTTTCGGGGTCGAACCATTCTCTCTTGAACTCGATCCTTCCCGGCCCCCTGGCCGCCAGGTTGGTTGTCAGTGCGATGACCGCGTCGCCCAGGGCGATGCGGGGATGGCAGTGCGGCAGCGGGCCGTCGTCCCGCGCTTCGGGATTCTCCCGGATGCAAGCCGCCCAGTGCTCGATCTGTTCCGTGTAGCCGCGGCTGATGTCGCCCGCGGTGGCGTGGAACCCGATTGCCGCCGACAGGTCGCGCTCCTCGGTGGCGGCGTTGTCGCCCGGTGCGAGGATTTCCAGCTTGGCCTGGCCGATGCTCCCTTTGACGACGGTCTTCTCGGTGATGTTGTGCGTCTGGAACAGGAGGGCCTCTTTTTCCGTCTCCAGCAGCAGGGTCCCCTGCGTCCCGAAGACGGTCTCGCCGTAACCGCCGAAGCCGTTGCCGTTGATCGAGGCGTAGGAGACCGTGATCTTCTTCCGCTTGAGCAGCTCGTCGCCGGGGTCGTAATTCGCCGCGGGAAACTCGAACATGCAGAAGACGTGATCGTCGACGTCGCGGTCGGGCGGGAAGATCGGCCGATTGGCCGCCGCCGAGACACTCAGCGGGTATTGCTTCTTGCCCTCGTGCATGGCGGCGATGAAGATGCTGGCGGCGTCGAGCTGGTGGCTGCCCAGCTCGGCCATCAGGCCGCCGCCCGTGCGGTCCCAGAGGCGCCAGCGGATCAATTCCTCGCCGGCCGGCCGGTTGTAGAGGACCCGGCCCTGCTGGTCCTTGATCTGGCGGCTCTCGTAGCCCAGCTTCTCGAGTTGATCGACGATCAGCTTGTCGGCCAGTTGCGCCTTCTTCTGCTCGACGCGGATCGCCCAGTGGCTGACTTGGGGGCCGAGTTCGGCGATCCTCTTGGCGTCCTTCTTCTTCTCCGCGGCCGCCAGGTTCTTCTCCAGGCCGGCGAGGTTCTTCTCCCAGGCGGCGAGTTCCTTCTCGATGGTCGCGGCATGGAGATCGTCGGGTTTGAACGCGCGGGGCATCGGCTGCTGCCAACTGTCCTTGCCCGGCAGATTGCCGCGGTGCCACTGCGCCCGGATGTAGTGGAGATCTCCCAAGACGCCCTGGTTGATCGCATGCACGGCGTTGTCGTAGAGGATGTTGTAGTGCCGCTGGTGGCCGGTGGCCAGGTGCTTGCCGGTCGCCTTGGCCACGCGGGCCATCTCCTTGCACTGGGCGACGCTATGGCCCATCAGCTTCTCGGTGAGGACGTGCTTGCCGGCCTTCATCGCGGCGATCGCGGCGGCGGCGTGCAGGTGCAGCGGCAGGGCGATGATCACCGCCTCGACATCGGCCTCTTCGAGGAGCTCCTGGTAGGGGCCGAAGATCTTGACGTGCTTCTTGGCCTCGTCCTCGGTCTTCCAGCCGTACTTGGCCATCAGGCCGCAGCGCACGGCCAGCGCCGCCGGGCTGTAGTGATCGCCGTGGAGAGCCCGCCACTGGTTGTAGGGGCGGATGTCGGCGATCGCCGTGACCTCGACGAAACGGGGGTTCAAGGCGCCGATCAGCACGCTCCCCTCATCGCCGGTGCCGATCACGCCGACACGCAACGGGCGCTCGATGCTCTCGGCGTAGCCGTAATAGTGCGGCCCCAGGCCGCCGCCGGAGCGGACGCCCTTCTTGATGCCGTCTTGAAGAAAACTGCGCCGAATCAGCGAGCTGCCGATCGCCGCTCGAAAATTCTCCTTGCCGATTTCTCTGGATTCGGGAGTTAAGTCCATTGCGACTTGCCTTGTAATTGTATCGAAGGATGGGGGTGTTCACCGTGGGCCGGGCGCTGGCGCCTCGGGGGGGGCGAATTACGCATATCGCGAGAGGTCCGGCGCGACGCCCTCGGGCGTTTCGTCGTTGTCGGGGTCGAACCACGACTCCCTGAATTCGATCCGCTGCTGCTTCTCCGCCGCGATATTCGTTGTCAGCGCGATCACCGCGTCGGCCAAGGCGACCTTGGGGTAGCAGCGAGGGTGGATGTTGGGATCGGAATTGTTGGGATTCTGCCGGATGCACCAGGCCCAGTGTTCAATCTGCTCCCGGTAGCCGCGGCTGACACTGACCGGGCCCGACGCGGCGGCCGCCGTCTGGGCCACGCCGCTCGCCTGGGTGTCGAGGGTCGGGCCGGCGGCGGAGGTCGTGACCTTGCTGGCACTGGCGTCGCGGTAGAGCTGCACGTCCTGCTCGCGCTCGAGAATCAGCGTCCCCCGGGTGCCGTAGACGATCTCCCCGTAGCCCCCGTAGCCGTTGCCGTTGATCGAAGCGTACTGGACGCCGATCCGCTTGCGGTTGTCGGCGCTCTTCGGATCGGGGTTGTAGCCCGGGAAGGGGAACTCGTAAATGCAGCAGACATGATCGTCGGCCTCGCGGTCCAGGCCGAACACCGGCCGGTTCGAAGCGCAGAGGACGCTGATCGGGTGCTGCTTGACCCCGCCGTGCATGGCGGAGATGAAGATGCTTGCGGCGTCGAGTTGGTGGCTGCCCAGTTCGGCCATCAGGCCGCCCCCGGTGCGATCCCAGAGCCGCCAGCGGAGCAGCTCCTCGGCGGCCGGCCGGCGGTACTTCTGGCCGCCCCCCTCCAGCTGCTTGTCCTGGTAGCCGTATTTCGCCGCGCTCTCCTTGAGCACCGCGTCGGCCAGTTGGGCTTCTTTCTGGGCGACCTTCTTGGCCCACAAATCGATCTCGCGGCCGCGGGCGCTGGCCAGGCGGGCCTGCCAGCTTCTCAACTCGGCGGCCAGCTTCTTGGCTTGCGGGTCGTCGGACTTGACCTGCTCGGGCATCGGCATCTGCCAGCTGTCGGTTCCCGGCCGATTGCCGCGATGCCATTGCGCCCGGATGTAGTGCAGCTCGCCGAGCACGCCGCGCTGGATCGTGTCGACCGCATCCTCGTAGAGGATGTTGTAGTGCCGCTGGTGGCCGGTGGCCAGATGCTTGCGGGCCTGGTCGGCGAAGCGGCACATCTCCTTGCACTCGTGGACGCTGTGGCCCATGAGCTTCTCGGTGAGCACGTGGAGGCCCGCCTTCATCGCGGCGATCGCCGCCGCGGCGTGCAGGTGGAGCGGCAGGCCGATGATCACCGCCTCGATGCCGTCGTCCTGCGCCTTGGCGATCAGGTCCCGGTAGTCCTCGTAAACCTTGACATGGCGGCGGGCCTCCGTCTCGGTCTTCCAGCCGTACTTGGCCATCAAGCCGCAGCGGGCGTCGAGAATCTGCTGGTCGCCGTGAAACGCCCGCCACTGGTTGTAGGGGCGGATGTCGGCAATCGCCTTGACTTCGACGTACTCCGGGTTGATCGCGCCGATCAGGACGCTGCCTTCATCGCCGGTGCCAAGCACGCCGACGCGGACCGGATTGCCCTCGGCCGCGCCGTAGCCGAAGTAGAACGCGCCCATGCTGCCGGCGGCCACGGCGCCGCCCAGGACGCCCCCCTTGAGGAAGTCGCGTCGCGTGACCGATCGGTACTCCTGGCGCGCGGCCTCTCGCTCCTGCGGACTGATATTCGTCATTGTCTTCTGCCTTCGTCAGTTTCTGGAGCCGGAATCGAATCCTGTTGCATTCGTGCGAAACGGGCCCGGCCGGCCGCGGTCCGCAATCGCCAGACGTCCGGCCGGTCAGACATCCTTCGAGAAATACGACTCAAAACGGCGGCCGAACCAGTGATAGAGGAAGTGGTCGAGGCCGGCCCAACGCCCGACGGGCAGGGCCGCCAGCGCGAACGAGGCGACCATCTCGACGAAATTCTTGTCGATCACCAGTGCGTGGCCGACCACCTCGGGCGCTGGCGGGTAGATCGTCGGCCATGGTGGCTGGGTCATCAAGACCGAGATCAGGAAAGCGCCGCCGCCGAGGCAGGCCAAACGGTTGCAGAGGCCGAGCATCATGCACAATCCGATCGCCGTCAACGCGTAGGTCACGGCCTTGTCGAGAAAATCGGTGCGGCTCTTGATCCACGGCAAGGGGATCGGCATTTTTTCCGGCGCGGTCACTACGTAGGGCACCTCAGCCCGACCCTTCTGCTTGTCGCCCAGGATGTTCCAGAAGGCCAGACACATTTCGCTGCCCATGCCGTCGAGTTCGGCCAGCCAACCACCGGACTCGCCGCGGAGTTTCATCTGCTCGTCCCAGACGCGCTTCTTCTCGTGGGCCGCATTGTTCATTCCGGCGGCTTTTCTAGCGGCCAGGCGATCGAGGGCCGCGAAATGCCCGTGGATCTCCTCGGCATTGGCGGTCAGATACTCTTCAAGCGATGCCTGGTATTGCTTGAACTTGCTCTCGACCGCCGCCTTCTGGGCGTCGTCCAGGTTGTTTCTCCCGAGAAAGGCGTCCTTCGTCTTGGTCCATGCCTCGAGATAGACAGGGCTGGTCACCCGGGTGCCCGCCTCGTTGGTCGCCTCCAATGCCAGGCGCTGCCGTCCGTCCAGGTCTGGAACCATGGCGTAGAACAGCGGGGCAAAGGGCCCCTTCGACGTCGTCAGGAACGGGGTGGCCGAGAATTCATCGGCATTCATGATCTTCCACACTCCCTCGTAGAAGAAGTGCCACCCAATGGTCAGCCGGAGTAGCACCAGAAGCACTACGGCCAACAAACCGATCTGATACTTCTTGTCGTTCAGGGGAAACCTCCTCTCGCGCAGGATGGGCATCGATGAAAAACCGTGTGCGGTCGCAAGGTGGGACCGGGGGCGGACCCGGCGCTTCGTTTGACAGTGCCCGGGCCGGTGTGCCGAACAACCAAGAGACCATCGTTCGGCACGCTGACCTCTGCAAGGGCAGGCCGCGTACCGCGCACTGGGGTGGGTGTTCGCCTGGTAAGCCTTGTTCCTGGGTCACCGCACGGCCCCGCCCCGACTGCCCGAGAGTCGTTCACTCCCAGTTGAACGTGGCCGTTCAGCGTCCCAATCTCCCCATTCTAGCGGCGAACGCCTCCGCTTGCCACTGCCCGGCCGGCAGGGAATGTGCTGGCGGTTCTCAGCGATTTTTTGCTGGATATCTCTGTTAAAAACAATCTCGGACACGCAAGCTCCCACTGTGGAGTGGGAGCGGATTGCTCCGTAGAGTGTGGTTGTCTTCTCTCCTGGTTCCCAAGCTCCAGCTTGGGAACCGTGGGACGAGGTGGGAACGAAGGGAACGAAGGGGCACCCCTAAGTCAGCCCAGGGTGGAGCGCGGCGAGTGAAACGAGCCAAGCGCAACCCTGGGTCAGGAGCCGCGCAAAACGCGGCCAGCCCAACGGGGCGGTCCTAAGGAAATGGATGACCGCGCTGGTCAATCCCAGGCGTAACGTTCATCGAGTGCGATCCGATGCCTTTGGCAGAGCGCCCGAAACTCGTCCTGGAACGATATCCGCTTGCGGTGCTTGGTGGTGTAGACATTGTGGACAAGCATTTTGGCGAACGATTCAGGCATGCTTTTGGCCTCTTTGTTAGGGCCGCCCCGCTGGGGCTGGCGGGGTTTGAGGCGGCTTCTGACCCTCGCCGCGCTCCGCCCTGGGCTGGCTTAGGGGTGTCCCTTCGGGACGGGCCGCAAAAACGGCGCGGGCCGGTGGCGGCCACGGTTTTCACCTCCCCGGAACGAGGGAAACCCCTTGCCCTGGCCTGAAAATGGTTGAACAATGACGGGTTTACCCGATCCGTCCCCGTCTCTGGTCGAAGATCTCCGGATGCGAATTGTTCTCTGCTATCCCGTTGAAAGCCGGCATATTGGGCAAATCAGGGCCGTCGCGCCGGCAGGCGCCGAAATCGTCGCGGCAACGCAGGAGAGCATTCCGGAGGAGCTCTTTGCCGCGGACGTGTTCTGCGGACATGCGAAAGTGCCGGTTGACTGGGACGGGGTCGTCGCGGCCGGCCGGCTCCGCTGGATCCAGTCCTCCGCCGCGGGTATGGATCATTGCCTGGTTCCGTCGGTTATCGAATCCGAGATTCCCGTGACCAGCGCATCGGGCGTCTTGGCCGACCAGGTGGCCGAACACACGATTGCCCTGTTGACCGCATGGTGCCGGAGTCTGCCGGTGTTTTTCCGCGCCAAGCAACTCCGAGAGTTCATCCGCCGCCCCACCCGAGACCTGACGCGCTCGACCATCGGCATCGTCGGTTTCGGCGGCGTCGGGCGGCGGCTGGCCGAGGTGCTTCGGCCCTTCAAGGTGCGGATCCTCGCCACCGACATGTTCCCCATGAACAAACCCAACGATGTCGAGGCCCTCTGGCCGGCCGAGCGTCTGGACGACCTGCTGCCGGAGGCGGATTTCGTGGTCCTCGCGCTGCCGCTGAACGCAATGACCCGGGGGCTGTTCGATGCGGCAAGGCTGGCCAGGATGAAGCGCCACGCGGTGCTGGCGAACATGGCGCGCGGCCCGCTCGTGGTCACGTCCGACCTTGTGGCATGTCTTAAAAATGGCTTGATCGCCGGCGCCGTGATGGATGTGACAGACCCCGAGCCGCTTGCGCCGAGCAGCGAATTGTGGGACCTGCCGAATGTGATCTTCACCCCCCATGTTGGCGGCCAGAGCGCCTGGCGGATCGACAACATGACGAAGTGTTTCTGTGAGAACCTGCGGCGCTGGCAAGCGGGAGAGCCGCTGGTCAATTTCCTGACCGACAAGCGGCTCGGATTCCCGATTCGAGGCGCCGGCTACCCGCTTTGGACCGACGTCGCGGAAGCCCTCTGAGGACCTGGATGGACCGCTGAAAGCGGCGGCCTTATCAGCCGTTCGGCAACGGGCTTGGCGAATCGTCCTGCTCTTCCTCGTTCGTGATCGGTGGCTTACAATTGCCCTGGTCGAGAGGGGATCAACGCGGAGCGCCCGCGGAAGACTCCCACCCGCCGCGATTTGGGGGGCAAGGAGCAGCGGCCCGCCGCGATCGGGACAGGCACGCTCGCATGGAGAGGCGTCGTCCGAGGAGGGCGAATGACGACAACGACATTTACTGAAGGGAGTCCGACCCGCACATTGGGCGGTTCGATGGCGACCGCCTGCTCCGAAGAGCTGCTTCATCGCTACCGTGAGATCATCGACGGCCAGCGCCTGAGTTGGACCGAGCATTATCGGCTGCTGAAACCGCTCGGTTCTGGCGGGCAGGGCGTGGTCTACCTCAGCGAGCGGCGGGGGACCGACAACTTCACGTTGCCGGTGGCGATCAAGGTCTTCTCGCCCGAACGCTATGAAGACGAACGTTCCTACAATGAAGTGATGGGGCGGATGGCCGCGATTGCCGCCCGCGTGGCGGAGATTCAGCAAGACAATCTGCTCGACGTGCACAACTGGGTCGACCGCCGCTGCATCCGGCTGATGGAGATGGAATGGGTCGACGGCTACGACCTTGCCCATCTGCTCCAGCCGAAGACGCTCGAGTGGCTCCAGGCCCGCGTCAGCGTCCGCCGCTGGAAACACATCAACGAGGTGATCATCACGGCCGGGCCGGCGCAGCCGCGCGTCAAGCCGGGCGTGGCAATCGCCATCATCCGCGATTGCCTGGCGGCGCTGGCCGCCCTCCATCGCCGCAACATCGTCCATGGCGACATCAAGCCCTCGAATATCATGCTCAAGCGGACGGGCAACGCGAAGATCGTCGACATTGGCTCGGCGTTTTCGCTCGACGATCGTCCCGCACGGCGGACCTGCACCCCGGCCTACGCCGCTCCGGAAGTGCTCGAAGGAGGCGAGTGCAGCGCCCGATCCGACCTGGCGAGCCTGGGCTACGTGCTCGTCGAGATGCTGGCCGGGCTGCCGCCCTTCGACGGCCGGACCGGTTACCGGGAGTTGCTGGAGGCGAAACGGTTCCTCGCCCAGCGGCTCCCCTACCTGCTGCCGGAGGCCGTGATCTCGAGCGAACTGTTGATGAGCTTTCTCCGCCAACTGATCGCGCCCGACCCGATGCGGCGGTTCCCCAGCGCCGAGGCCGCGGACGTGCTCCAGGATGGCGCCGCGGCCTTCCACCGCCAATTGGTGATTGGCGACCTGGCAAGCGAATACGATCATGAAATGCGGCTCTGGCTGGAGGAATTGGAGGACATGACGTAACCCCCCGTAGAACGGAATTCACTGCGTGGGCCGCAACGACGGACCCTCTGCGTGTGCCTCCCAAGCCCCGATTGGGGAGCCTCCGCGGGCGAACCGGAGCGCCGCCCAGCCGCCGCTTCCCGTGCTTGTCAGATTCCAGCGATCCGGTCCTTCCCAGGCGCACGCTGGGGAACCCTCCCCCGATTGACCAACGCGCTGCCAGGCCGCAACTTGGGAACCAGGGGGAGAATCCCGCGCCGGCTCGACGGCGTATAGAACTTGGCTGCAAAGAAAGAGGCAATCCCGTGCGTATCCTGTTGGCGTTTCGCGTGTTTTTCGTCGTCTTGTTCAATCGCCCGCCGGCCGAGCGGATCGCCGCGGGGCTGGAAGCGCCCGCGGCTGCCAGGCTGCCGCGGCCGGCTGCGCAGCCGGCCGCGCCCGCCCGCAGCGAGGCAGTGACTCTGCTGGCGGCCTTGCAGCGGGAAGCCCGGTTTGTCGATTTCATCATGGAATCGCTCGACGGTCTGCCCAACGAGCGGATCGGCGCGGCGGCCCGCGACGTGCAGCGGGCCTGCCGCTCCGTGATCGAGCGGATGTTCGCCCTCGAGCCGGTTCTCCGGGACGAGGAGCAGAGTCTCGTCGAGGTGCCGCCGGGATTCGACTCGGGCAAGTATCGCCTGACGGGCAACGTGACGGGCGAGCCGCCCTATCGCGGCCGCCTGATGCATCCCGGCTGGAAGGCCGCCAGATGTGATGTGCCGAAGTGGTCCGGCAGCGACGAAGCCGCAAGCGTGATCGCGCCGGCCGAAGTGGAACTCTCGTAGCCGGAGCAGAAGATGACCGCCCGATACGTTCTGGGGATGGACCTGGGCACGACCAACAGCGTCGTGGCCTACGCGCCGCTCGACGCGGAGCAGCTGGCGATCCAACTGCTGCCGATCCCGCAATTGGTCGATTTCGGCACGCTCGAGTCGCTCGAGTCGCTGCCGTCGTTTCTCTATCTGGGCCGCGCCGAGGAGACGGCCGCCGGCTCGCTCGATCTCGCCTGGGCCGATGGGCGGACGTTCTGCATCGGCCAGTTCGCACGGCGGCAGGCGGCGGAGGTGCCGGACCGCACGGTGGGGGCGGCGAAGAGCTGGCTCTGCCACAGCCGGATCGACCGGCACCAGCCGGTGTTGCCGTGGAACGCCCCCGACGACGTCCCCAAGGTCTCGCCGGTGATGGCCTCGCGGCGATATCTCGAACACCTCGTGGCCGCATGGGAAGCGGCCTTTCCCGACGCGCCGGTGGCCGAGCAGCAGGTCGTGCTCACGGTGCCCGCGTCGTTCGACGCATCCGCGCGCGAATTGACGCGCGAAGCCGCCCTGGCCGCCGGGCTGCCGGCGGACTTCGTCCTCATCGAGGAGCCGCAGGCGGCGGTCTACGCCTGGTTGGCGGCCACCGGCGAGCGCTGGCGCAAGGTCTTGGGGGTAGGCGACAAGCTGCTGGTCTGCGACGTCGGCGGAGGCACCACGGACCTGACCCTGGTCGGCGTCTCGGAAGAGGACGGAGAGCTCGCGTTGCAGCGCCTGGCCGTCGGCAACCACCTGCTCGTCGGCGGCGACAACATGGACCTCGCCTTGGCCCATCACGTCGCCGGGCAGTTCGCCGCGCAGGGAGTGAAACTCAACCCCTGGCAATCCGTCTCCCTCTGGCATTCGTGCCGCAACGCCAAGGAGGCGCTGCTGTCTGCGGGCGGACCGGAGACCCAGAGCATCTCGGTGCTCGGCCGCGGCAGCCGCCTGGTCGGCGGAACGATCTCGGTGGAGGTCAACCGCCAGGCCGTGCAGGAGCTGTTGATCGAAGGGTTTTTCCCCGATTGTTCCCCCGCCGATCGGCCGGCCCGGCGCCGCGCGTCCGGGTTTCGCGAGATCGGGCTGCCCTTCGAAGCCGACACGGCCGTCACCCGGCACCTGGCGGCGTTTCTCCAGGCTCACGGTTCTGGTGGACAATCCGTGCAACCGACGCGAATTCTGTTCAACGGCGGCGTCTTCAAGTCGGATGCCCTGCAAGCGCGGCTGCTGGACGTGGTCGGGTCGTGGTTCGGCGGCGCATGCCCCGAGACGCTCGCCGGCATCCAAGACCTGGACTTCGCGGTCGCCCGGGGAGCCGCCCACTACGGTTGGGTCAAGCAGAAGGGCGGGGTGCGGATTCGCGGAGGCACGGCCCGCAGCTACTATGTCGGGATCGAGACCGCCGGTCCGGCGATCCCCGGCGCGCCGC
Source organism: Pirellulaceae bacterium (assembly GCA_012744395.1). GTDB lineage: Bacteria > Planctomycetota > Planctomycetia > Pirellulales > Thermoguttaceae > JAAYCB01. The sequence continues at coordinate 3,376 of JAAYCB010000050.1, read as the reverse complement.
GGCCGATGAAGGCCCTGTGCGTCGTGCCGATCGGTATGGAGGAAGGGACGGAGGCGGACGTGCCCGGCGAGGAGATCGGGCTGGTGGTGGGCGAGTCGGCGCGATTCCGCTTCTTCAGCTCTTCCACCCGGCGGCAGGATCGGCCCGGCGACCTGCTCGACGAATGGGACGCGCAAGAGATCGAGGAGACCGATTCGATGGAGACCGAATTGCCGGCGGGCGTCGAGACCGAGGAGGACTGCGTCCCCGTCCGGTTCCATTCCCGGGTCACGGAACTGGGCATGCTGGAACTCTGGTGCGTGGGCACGGCGATCCCCGGGCGCTGGAAGCTTGAGTTCAGCGTTCGCGAGGATGCAGAGACGTGAGTTCAGCAACCAGCGAATCCTCCGGCCCGCCGCGCTACGTGGTCGGAATCGACTTGGGAACGACCAATTCAGCCGCGACGTACGTCGACACGTGGGAGTCTGCCTGGCGCGTGCGGACGCTCCGCGTGCCCCAAATCGTGGCGCCGGGCGTCTTCGAAAGGCACGAGACGCTCCCCGCGTTCCACTATCAGCCGGCAGCGGGCGAGTTTGCCAACCGCGCGTTTCAGCTGCCCTTCGGCGAGCAGGCGGAGGGCGTGGTGGGCCGCTTCGCCCGCGACCACGGCGGGCTGGTTCCGGGGCGGCTCGTCGTTTCGGCCAAGTCGTGGCTCTGCCACTCGGGGGTCGATCGCATGGCCCCGCTTCTGCCCTGGCACGCGCCGCCCGACATGGCGAAGCTCTCGCCCGTCGAGGTCAGCAGCCGTTACCTGGAACACATCCGCGCGGCCTGGGACGCCGACTTTCCCGACGCCCCGCTGGCCGGACAGGACGTGGTTCTGACCCTTCCGGCGTCGTTCGACGAGGTCGCCCGGGAGCTGACCGTCAAGGCGGCGGCCCGCGCCGGTCTGCCGCGGCTCGTGCTCATCGAGGAGCCGCAGGCCGCCTTCTATGCCTGGATCGATCGCCACCGGCACGACTGGCAGGAACTGGTCAACCCGGGGCAGAAGATTCTCGTCTGCGACATCGGCGGCGGCACGAGCGATTTCACGCTGATCCGCGTCCGTGCGGAACCGGACGACAAGGTCCGCTTCCACCGCGTGGCGGTCGGCGAGCACCTGATCCTCGGCGGCGACAACCTCGATCTGGCCCTGGCCCATCACCTCGAAAAGCGCTTCTCGCCCGCAGGGCGGCTCGAGCCGCGGGCGTGGGCGGTGCTGGTGCGCACGTGCCGCCAGGTCAAGGAGACCCTGCTCGGCAGGAACGCTCCGGAGTCGCTCACCGTCAGCCTGCCCGGAGGCGGGACGCGGCTGGTCGGCGGCGCCCGGCAGATCGAGGTCGCCCGGGAGGAGGTCCGCGAACTGCTTGTCGAGGGGTTTTTCCCCAAGACCGGACTCGGCGACCGGCCCACGGCCCGCCAATCGGGCTTCCGGGAATTCGGACTCCCCTACGCCGCGGACCCGGCGATCACCCGCTACCTGGCCGCGTTTCTGACGGCGCACCGCCACGTCGCGCTGGACGGGGTCGAACTGGCGGCGGGGCAGGACCCGGCGCGGCCCGACATCGTGCTCCTCAACGGCGGTCTGTTCGAATCGGACGTGCTCCGCGCCAGGCTCCTGGAAGTGCTTGCCGGCTGGTTCTCGCCTTCCGGCGCCGAGCCGCCCTGGGCGCCGATCGTGCTCGACAACGACCGTCTGGACCTGGCCGTGGCGCGCGGCGCGGCCTATTACGGGATGGTCCGCCGCGGGCGGGGGGAACGGATTTCGGCCGGCCTGGCCAGGTCGTACTTCATCGGCGTCGAGAGCCGCCCGCCGTCGGCAGTCTGCCTGATTCCGGCCGGCGTGGAGCCGGGCGAGGAAATCCACCTCGCCCAGCGCCCCATGGACCTGATCGTCTCCCAGCCGGTGGAGTTTCCGCTCTACGTCTCGAGCACCCGCTTGACCGACGCGGCGGGCGCACTGGTGGCCGTCGATCGCGAGCAGATGACGCCGTTGCCGCCGATCCGCACCGTACTCCAAACGCGCAACAAGTCCGCCGAGACGACCCAGGTCGCGCTCCACGGAAGACTGACCGAAATCGGCACGCTCGACCTCTGGTGCAGCCAGATCGGCGGCCCGGGGCGCTGGCGGCTCCAGTTCGACGTTCGCTCGGCCACGCAGACCGACGCGGTCGCGCATCAGGCCGTGGCCGAGCAGCAGGGCTTTGTCGAGGAGTCCGTCTGGAACGAAGTCGAGGCGCGGTTGCTCGCGACGTTCGCCGCGCGGCCTGGCGCCCCGCCCGCGGGACTCATGAAACGGCTCACCGCCGCCCTCGAAATCAACCGCCGGCTCTGGCCGCCGTCGCTCTTGCGGCGAATCTGGGAAACGCTGATCGAGACGGAAGCCGGCCGGCGGCGGAGCGCCGAGCACGAGGCTCGCTGGCTGAACCTGCTCGGATTCGCCCTGCGGCCCGGCTACGGGATGGCAATGGATGATTGGCGCGTGGCCGAGACCTGGCGGTTGCTCCAGGGGAACCTCGTCCACGCCGCCGCGATGTGCCGGGCGGAATGGTGGATTCTCTGGAGGAGGATCGGCGCGGGGCTCAGCGCCGGGCAGCAGCAAGCGCTGGTCGATCCGCTGATCGGATCGCTCCGCGCGATGGTTCGCCAGGCGGCGACGGGCAGGGGGCGGGGGAGCGAGCTCAGCGCCGGCTCGCACGAAGCGGCCGAGATCTGGCGGTTGCTCGGGTCGCTCGAGTTGCTCCCCGCGGCCCTGAAGATCGAATTGGGCGAGATGCTCGTCGAACTGGCCCCGCGGCGGAAGATGGAAAGCATTCGCGCCGCGGCGCTTTGGACCTTGGGCCGACTGGGCGCCCGGTCTCCGCTCTATGGGCCGCTCAACTCGGTCGTCCCCAGCCAGGCCGCCGGCCGCTGGCTCGCCGCGCTTCTCCAACTCGATGACGAGAGCGAAATGGCCGACTTCGCCGTGATGCAACTCGCCCGCCGGACAGACGACCGCTATCGCGACATCAGCCCGAAACTCCATGCGAAGGCCGTCGCCTGGCTGCGGCGCCGGGGCGCGGCGGCCCACTATCTGGAGCTTGTCGAAAAGGGCGGCCAGCTCGACGAACAAGAGCAGGGGATCGTCTTCGGCGAGGCCCTGCCGATCGGTCTGCGGATCGGCTCGTAGCACGTCGCATCCTGCCAGCCGGTCAGGGCAGCACCGGGTAGGTGAAAACTGGTCTATTCCGGTTTTGCCGTTTTTGTTCCATGGTTGTCTTCTGGTGGCACTGAAACCAGCAGGGGCTGGTGGCGGCGAAGGTTTTCACCGCGTCAAGGTCGACTCGCTTTTTTCGTCCCGTCCCGAAGGGACGCTCCT
>JAAYCB010000427.1 GCA_012744395.1 Pirellulaceae bacterium | reverse complement strand
GATGCGGGCGCTGAACCGCCAGCCCATCCCCAATCACCGCGGCAGTCTCGTCCGCACCGGGTGTCGGGCCGAGGCCTGCCGTCTGGCCCCGGCCAGCGATTCGGTTTAGCATGGAAGAGCGGCGGGTGAAATTGTCTGCCGCCACTGTGCTCCGAGCCGGCCGTGCGATGGACGATTTTATTCAGCAGCGCCATCAGCCCCCCACCAAGTTGGCCGTGCCGCGGGAACTGGTCGTGGTCTGCCCCCCGATGCGGAGCAACATCAACGTGTCGCGGATCGCGCGCGCGGCCGGGTGCTGCGGCGTCCGCCGGATGATCTGTTGCGGTACGGCGAGACTGCTGGCGAAAATCGCCCGCGATAGCCGCGAGGCGATCGAGCTGGAGGTGCACCGGACGCTGTTGCCCGTCTTGGCGCGGCTCCGCGCCGAGGGATATCAACTGGTCGGCCTGGAGCAGACGAGCCTGTCCGAGTCGCTGTTCACATTCCCATTTCGAAGACGAACCGCGCTGGTCGTGGGCAACGAGCGGACGGGGATCGAGCCGGAAGTGCTGAAAGCGCTGGACCGGGCCGTGGAGATCCCGATCTACGGTCGCCCCGATAGCCACAACGTGGCCACCGCAACCGCGATCGCGCTGTATGAATACTGCCGCCAGTACCCAAGCGGGTGATCGCCGAGAATGGGACGGCGGCTCGCCGCGGCGGATAGCGGCGGGCGATGCCGGCGATTGGCCATTCTTGACGGTCTTGCCGGCGAGCGGTTAAATGGTTGTGGGAGAAAGCTTTCGGGCGTCGGGATCGCGGCTTGCCGTTTCCCGATGGGGGCCGGTCGCTTTCTGCCCACCATCCGTCAGCACACTGCCCGGTCGGCTCGGCCCGCGAAATGTCTGAATCCCTCAGTACTGTCCGTTCAGAAATCCTCGATGTGCCCCGTGAGCGGCAGCCGCATCACATTGCCGTCATCATGGACGGCAACGGACGGTGGGCGGAGGCGCAGGGGCTTCCCCGGATTGAGGGGCACCGCAGGGGGGTCGCCAGCGTCCGCCGAACCGTCGAGGAATGCGCCCGGTTGGGCATCGAGCAGCTTACCTTGTATTGCCTGTCGAGCGAGAACTGGAAACGGCCAAGGGGCGAGCTTGATTTCCTGATGCGGCTGCTCGAGCAGTACATGATCGAGGAGCGGGCGATGATTCTCGCCCAGAACATCCAGGCGAGCGTGATTGGGCGGCGAGAGGGGATTCCCGCCAACGCCCTCCGCGAGATGGACCGCACGGTGGACCTGAGCGCAGAGAACACGGGACTGCGCCTCTGCCTGGCGATCAACTATGGCGGTCGGGCGGAGTTGGTCGACGCGGTCCGGCGGATTGCCCGCGAGGTTCTGCAAGGCGACCTGGCGGCGGACGAAATCGACGAGCGGGTGATTGCAGCGCGGCTTTATACCGCGGGGATGCCCGAGCCGGATCTGCTGATTCGCACCGCGGGCGAGATGCGGATCAGCAACTTCCTGCTCTGGCAGATCAGCTATGCCGAACTCTGGGTAACCGAAGCGTTCTGGCCGGAGTTCGATGAGCCGCACCTCCACCAGGCGATTCGCGATTTCGCCATGCGGGATCGGCGGTTCGGCGGGTTGCGTGGCAGTTGCGGGCAGACCCTTCGGTGAGACCGCCGGGGGGCCTTTCCCTCCGCGTCCGTCGGTCAATTTATTCCCCTAGAACAGGCTTCTGACGATATGCTCCGCTGGCGACTCCTGTTGGGAACCCTGATTGTCGCAGTCCTCGTCGGGCTCTGCTGGCTCGATCACAAGGCGGCGTGGCCGGGGATCTACCTGTTCCCGTTGTTCGTAGCGGGGCTCTGGCTGGCCACTCGGGAGGTCCTGGACCTGGCGGAGGCGGGCGGAATTCGGCCGGTCAAGTGGACCGTCTACCTGGCCAACCTGCTGCTGATCTCGGTTGCCTGGGGTGCGCCGCTCTATCTGCGCTTCGCCGCCGAGGCGACCGCAGGCTCCGGCAGCCTTGCGGCACATGCCCCATCTGGCACAGGCGACTGGATCTTGGTGGCCCTGGCGGTCGGGGTGGGATTGATCTATCTGGCCGAAATGCGGCGTTTCGAACGCCCCGGCGGTGTGACGGCGAATCTCGCTGCGGCTGTCTTCGCGGTCGTCTACCTGGGAACGCTCGCCACGTTTCTGATCCAGATCCGCATGTCGTGGGGCATCGCCGGGGTTGCATCCGTGATCCTCGTGACAAAGATGGGGGACATCGGAGCCTACACGGTGGGCCGTCTGATCGGCCGGAACAGGCTGGCCCCGGGGATCAGTCCGGGCAAGACGATCGAGGGCGCGGTGGGCGCCCTGGCGTTTTCCGTAGCCGCCTCGGCCGCGACCTTTCTCTTCTTGGTGCCGGCCATGAATCCGGACGCGCGGACCACCTCTTGGCTGGGCTGGGCGGCGTATGGCATCGCCGTCTGCATCAGCGGCATGTTCGGCGATCTGGCGGAATCCCTGATCAAGCGCGACGTCAATCGAAAAGACTCCGGCAGTCGAATCCCGGGGTTCGGCGGCGTACTGGACATCGTCGATTCGCTGCTGTTTGCCTCGCCGGTGGCGTATGCGTTTTGGAGGTCTGGGATGGTGGGCTAAGCTAGATTAAATAGAATGTGTTGGTCGGTCGGCGTGTTATCTAGCGCTGGCCCCTCCGCGGGGTGGGGCAAATGGGAAATCCTGGTTTTCTGTCGGTCGGTTGCACACTATGATAATGGGGTGAGCGAAGGATTGGCGGGGTAGCGTTTCTTCGGTGCCTTGTCTCCTGCCGGTGGACTTCGCCTTGGGCGATTGGCGGCGTCAGATGTGGAATGGAAACGGAGAAGGGATTCCATGGACACAGGCGGTTGAAACTCTCCTGATCTGTTGGAGGGATACCCAATGTCGATTAAAGTGGTATGCCCGAACGGACACGTGCTCCGTGTCAAGGACTCGCTTGCCGGCAAGACGGGGCTCTGCCCGACGTGCAAGGCTCGGGTATCCGTGCCGGAGCTGGAGACATCCTCGATGGACGAGAGCGCCATTTTGAACATTCTCGGGCCGTATGAGCCCGGCAAGGCCATCCGCTCGTCGAACACGCCAAATCCCTTCGAAGAAGAAGCAGGGCAACGGAGGCCGGCGAAGAAGGAGATGCGGCGCTGCACGCATTGCGAGAAGGAGATTGAGGCGGAGACGCACATCTGCCCCTACTGCAAGCGATACATAGGGGGGCCCGGCGATCTCTAGAACGCAAACGATTTCGGTAGTCGATTCGGAAGCGCTTCTGACGTTGTTTGGTGTCCGTGACCAGCATCTCCGGGCGATTCGCGATTCGCTCGGGGTGCAGATTCACGCGCGGGACGGCCGCATCCATGTCGAGGGAGAGTCGCAGGCGGTCGCCCAGGCGACCGAATTGCTGGAGCGGCTCCATGCCCGGATTCGCGGCGGCGGCGGCCTGGCCCCCGAGGATGTGACGCGAGCCCTGGCCGAAGTCGCCGAGGGCCTGCCGGCGTCGACGGTGCCGCCGATCGAGGTATACAACGGACGGATGGTCCGGCCCCGGTCGCCTGGGCAGGCCCACTACGTCGACGCAATCCGCGGCAACAACCTGGTTTTCTGCGTTGGTCCGGCGGGGACGGGCAAGACGTATCTTGCCGTGGCGATGGCCGCCAGCGACTTGAAGGCCGACCGCATCCGCAAGATCGTCCTGGTGCGCCCCGCCGTGGAGGCCGGCGAGAGCCTGGGGTTCCTGCCGGGCGACCTTCAGGCCAAGATCAATCCTTACCTCCGCCCGCTGTTCGATGCGCTCCACGAAATGATGGAGCACGACATGATTCGCCGTTACATGGAGGAGGACCTGATCGAGGTGATCCCGCTGGCCTACATGCGGGGGCGGACGCTGAACGAGGCCTTCATTATCCTCGATGAGGCGCAGAACACGACGATTGCCCAGATGAAGATGTTTTTGACGCGGATGGGAGCCGGCTCGAAAATCGTCGTGTCCGGCGACACGACGCAGATCGACCTGCCGAGGCAAATGCACAGCGGCCTGATCGATGCCCTTGACCGCCTGCACGGAATCCGCGGGATTGCCTCGGTTGCCCTTGCCCGCTCCGATATCGTCCGCCACCGGCTGGTTCAAGACATTGTCGAGGCCTACGAGCGCGGGCCGGCGCAGCGCTCATCCCCCAACTAGTCGAGCCATGGCTACCGGCGGCAAAAAAAGAAAACGTTCAGATCGTGTCGCAGCCCTCGAGCTTCCCCCCAATTTCTGGGAGCGGATGTGGGGCAACCTGCGCCGCGCCGACGTGCTTGCGAGGATCGCCTTGGCCGCCGCCACAGCGCTCTTGCTCTGCCTGGTGATTCGCGCCTGGGACTTGCCCTACCCCTATCGATCGGGCTATCGACCGCCGGCCGACGTGGCCGCCCGCGTCTCCTTCCAGGTCGAAGACCTCGCCGAGACCCGCTCGCTCCGGGACCGCGCGCAATGGCAGGTCCCCTATGTCTTCGTCCGCGACCCGGAACCGCTGAAACGCTTGGAGGAGACGCTCCGGAACACCGTTCTGGAACTGCTCGCCGCCCCGTCGTACGAGGCCATGCCGCGGCCCGGACTCTGGCGCGATTTCCTCCCGTCGGACGCGGACGGCAAACTTGCCGAGACCGAGGCCCGCCAGGCCTTCGATGCATTTCGCAAAGCGCTTTCCGAGGATGAAGACCTGAAACGGCTGATGCAGGCGATCACCGCCGCCTTGAAGGACTACGACTCCGTCGGGCTGCTCCGGTCGTTGCAGGCCAAGCAGCAGGCGGAGCAGCGGCTTGGGGAGGGGAACCAGGATCGCATCGTGGTCCGCCAGTCGAAGACGGATTCCAAGGGCGCCGCGGTGGGCATCGACGAGGTGCTCATCGGCAATGCCGCCGGCCTGCGGCGGAGCCTGGAGGCGCGGCTTGAAGAGGCCGGCCTGGCGGCCGCGACCGAGCCGGTCTTCAACTGGCTGCGGAACCACCTGCCGGAGACCCTCTTGCTCGATGAAACCGCCACGAAGGCCGCGATGGAGCGGGCGATCGCCGCGGTTGCCCCCGCAGAAATCGTCTTCGAGCCGGGCGAGGTGGTCGTGTCCGCGGGAACCCCCCTCGCCGACAAGGAACTCGAGCTGCTGGTCAAGGAGCACCGGGCCGCCAACGAGGCGCGGACAAGCGCGATGCGGCTTGGGCGGCTGATCTCCGTGTTCTTCCTGTTCTCGATCCTGCTTGGGCTCTGCGGACTGTACCTGGCCGCCAACGAGCGGCGGCTCTTCGACAACTTCCGCCAGTTGGCGATGGTCGCCTTGCTGGCGGTGCTCGCCGTCGGCGCGGCCGTCTGGGCCTCGGCCGACGCGTGGCGGGCTGAACTGATACCCGTGCTCCTGTTCGGCCAGATTCTCACGATCGCCTACACGCGGCAGCTTGCCCTGCTGTCTTCCGGCGTGGTGGCCCTCGCCGTCGTGCTTGGCCTGGGGCAGCCGATCGGCGCGCTCTACCTTCTGTGGGGCGTGGCGACCGCTGCCGTGCTGCAACTCGACCGCGTGCGGAGCCGGAGCAAGCTGATCTATGTCGGGGTCTTCGCCTCGGTCGCCGCGTTCTTCCTGACCCTCGGGGTCGCCGCGCTGGAATCGCAGCCCCTCTCGTGGGAACTGCTCGTGCAGGCCGGACGCAACGCCGTCTGGACCGTCGCGGCGGGCTTTGTCATGAATGGGCTGCTGCCGTATGTCGAACGGCTCTCCGGCGTGTTGACGGACATGAGCCTGCTGGAGCTGGGAGATGTCTCCCATCCCTTGTTGCAGGAGCTGGTCCGCCGCGCCCCGAGCACCTACAACCACTCCGTCACCGTGGGATCGATCGCCGAGGCGGCGGCCGACGCGATCGGCGCCCGAGGGCTCCTGACGCGCGTCGGCGCCTATTTCCACGACATCGGCAAGATGCTCAAACCAACCTACTATATCGAGAATCAACCGCCCAACGAGAACCGCCACGAATCGCTCGTCCCGCAAATGAGCACGCTGGTGATCGTCGCCCACATCAAGGACGGCGCCGACCTGGCGCGCCAGCACCACCTGCCGGAACCGATCATCGACTTCATCGAGCAGCACCACGGAACGACGCTCGTGGAATACTTCTACGGGAGAGCCAGCGAGCAGAGGCAGAACAATCCCGACGGCGGCGCGGTGGAAGAGTCTTCGTTCCGCTATCCCGGTCCGAAGCCCCAGACGAAGGAAGCCGCCGTCCTGATGCTCGCCGACGCGGCCGAAAGCGCCTGCCGCTCGCTGGTCGAGCCCGGCCCGGCGAGAATCGAAAGCCTGGTTCGCGAAATCGCCGAACGAAAGCTGGAGGACGGCCAGTTTGACGAAAGCGGGTTGACGTTCCGCGAACTCCGCACCGTCGAAGACAGCATGATCAAGTCGCTGATCGCCAACTACCACGGCCGGATCAAGTATCCGGAGCAGAGGACCGCCTGACCGGCCGCGGGGATCGTCCCCGCACGGCGGCGCAAGGAGAACGGGCCTTGAAACACGAACTGCTGGTGGAGATCGCCAATCAGCCAGCGGACCACCCCGTCGACGAGGAGCGGATCCGCCAGGCGGTCCGCGATGTCCTGCGGGCGGAGAAGATCGCCGCCGCAGAGGTCAGCGTGGCGATCGTCGACGATCCGACGATCCAGGCATTGAACGCCCGGCACCTCGGTCACGACTGGCCCACGGACGTGATCAGCTTCCTGCTCGATCGCCGCGGCGACCACCTCGAAGGCGAGGTTGTCGTCAGCATCGACACCGCCCGGGCGGTTGCCGCCGAACTCGCCTGGCCGGCCGAGGACGAGCTGCTTTTGTATGTCGTTCACGGCGCCCTCCACCTGGTCGGGTACGGCGACGATTCGGATGCCGCGCGGGCGCGGATGCGGCAAGCAGAACGGCGCCACCTTGCGGCGTTCGGGCTGGAGCCGCCGTGGGACGAGAGTTCCGCCTGAGCGGAGATGATGACCCAAAATGTATCCCGGGAGAGCCTTTTCCTGATCATGTCCGAAGCCGTGTTGATTTGGCTTGCCGTGGCCGGCCTGCTGACGACCGGGGTCGCCGCGCTCGGCGCCCGGTCGCTCGTCGGGTTCTCCCGCCATGAACTCGAAGAAGTCTGCCGGCGCCGCGAGGCGCCGCAGCGTCTCGGGGATATCCTCCACCAGTACGAACGCGTGGCCCTGGCCGCCGAAACGTTCCAGGTGCTGGGGATGGCCGTGGCCCTGGCCGCCGCTGTGTATTGGGCGACGCTCCGGTTCCACGAGGGAATCGTCCCCTCCTGGCAATCGGCCCTGGCGGAAGTCGGCGCGTTTTCCCTGGCGATGCTCGTCGCGGCGATCTGGCTTCCGTGGACGGTCGCGCGCCTGTACGCCGAACCGTTCCTGTTCTTCACCTGGCCCCTCTGGCGCGCGGTCGGCACCGCCATGGCCCCGCTGGTCTTGGCAGCCCGCTTCTTCGACACGGTGCTCCACCGGCTGGCGGATCGGCAGCGCGAGACCTCCGACGAGGAGTCGTTTGAAGACGAGATTCGCACGATCGTCACGGAAGGGCACCGGGAAGGATTGCTCGAAGAAGACGCGCGCGAGATGATCGAGGGCGTGATCGAATTGAGCGACGTGGTCGTTTCCGAGATCATGACCCCCCGGACCGACATGGTCTCGATGCCCCGCTCGTTGACCTGGCAGGAGGCGCTGGATTTCGTCGTTCGCGTCGGGCATACGCGGATTCCCGTTCACGAGAAGACGCGCGACGACATCATCGGCATCCTCTACGCCAAGGACCTCCTCCAGGAATTGGCCAAGGGCCCCGACCAGCCCCGCGCGCCCTGGACCTCCCTCCTCCGCGAGCCCCATTTCGTTCCCGAGACGAAACCGGTCGACGTCCTCTTGCAGGAGTTCCAGCGGGATCGCACGCACATGGTGGTCGTGCTCGACGAGTATGGCGGGGTCTCCGGATTGGTGACGATGGAAGACGTGCTCGAGGAAATTGTCGGCGAAATCATCGACGAGTACGACAAGGACCTCGTCGACGGGATCCGGGAGATCGACGGCCGGACGGCCGAGGTCTTGGGGCGGGTCCACGTCGACGAGATCAACGAGCGGTTGGCCCTCGAACTGCCCGAGGAAGAGGACTACGACACGATCGGGGGATTCGTCTTCACGGAACTGGGGCATGTCCCGGTCAACGGCGAGGAGCTGCTGTGGAAGAATCTCCGCATCACGGTCGTCGAAGCCACGCGGCGGCGGATCGAACGCGTGCGGATCGAAGTCCTCGACCGCAGTTGCCAAGAGACCGCGTAGAGGGGCGGCCTGACCACGGCGCGCCGCGGGGGCGCGCTGTCCGCCCGTGCATCCAGGAGATTTCGCCACAGCCTTATGTCTGCGGAAAAAGCCACCGCGATCGTTCTGCGCACGGTCGACTTCAGCGAGTCGAGCCTGGTGGTGACGCTTTTCACGCGCGAGTTTGGCAAGGTGCGGGGCCTGGCGAAGGGGGGCAGGCGGCTCAAGGGTCCTTTCGAGTCTGCTCTTGACCTGCTGGCCCGATGTCGAATAGTCTTCCTCCGCAAATCGTCCGACACGCTCGATCTGTTGACCGAGGCCAAGCTGGAACGGCGTTTCCGGCTCGCCGGTTGCGATTTGGCCGGCCTTTACGCCGCCTACTACACCGCTGAGTTGCTTGACGCATTGACGGATGACCACGACCCCCACCCCGCTCTGTTCGACCTGGCCGATGAAACCCTGGCCGGACTGGCCGCCGGCGACGAGGTGGGCAAGCGGTTGCTCCGCTTCGAGTTGGGCGGATTGCGAGAACTGGGCCACCTGCCCTCGTTGGATCGCTGCGCGGAGTGCGCCAAGCCAATCGCGCTTTCCGGGCGGATTACCTTCGGGCTGCTCGACGGCGGCGCGCTTTGCGGGCGGTGCCGGCAAGGGAAACGCAAGGTCGCCTCGGTCAACGCGGGAGTCTTGCGGATCATGGCGCGGTTTGCCGACGCGGGCGAGGCCTGGCGGCGAATCGAAATCGACGCGCGAAGCCGCGGGGAGTTGCGCGGCTTGCTGAACCATTTCGTCTGCCACCTGCTGGGGCGCAAACCTCGGTTGCACGACTACCTCGGCCAATTGGCCGGGCGCTGAATGTGGATCGAACAAGCCTGCCGGGCAGGCGCGGGAAGCGAGGACAAGGATGTCCCCAACCATGTTGGATCAGCTCCGGATTGCGGTGGTTGCCGCCGCCCTGGCCGTGTTGGCGGGCGGATGCAATACGCTGCCGCGGACGGACCATCCGCCGATGGCGGGAGACGCCTCGGACCGGGAGACGCTCCGCGCCGTCGCCGAAGCCGAGGAAGACGACGGCTTCGATCTGGAGGACCTCGATCCGGCCAACGTCTATCGCAAGCTCCGCGATGCGGCCGGACTCGGGCCCGACGAGACAATCGCCCGCCGGCTCTATCAAGAGGGCGTCGAATCGTATCGCGCTGAGAATTACAGCGCCGCGGGGCGCAAATTCGCCGCGGCGGCCAAGCGATGGCCCGATTCCACGCTCGAGGAAGACGCCCTGTTCCTGGCCGGGGAAAGCTACTTCTTCGCCGACCAGTATCCCGACGCGCACCGGGCCTACCAGAAGCTGCTGAAGAAGCACGACTACACGCGGCATCTCGACACGGTCACGCGGCGGCTGTTCGCCATCGGACGCTACTGGGAGCAACTCGCCGCCGCCGACCCGCCGGTCCGGTTCGCCGTGAATCTCACCGACCAATCGCGCCCCTGGATCGATACGGTCGGCTACGCGATCAAGGCCTACGACGACATCCGCATGTACGACCCGACGGGGCCCCTGGCCGACGATGCCGTGATCGCCTCGGCCAACTCCTACTTCGTCCGCGGACTGTACGGCGACGCCGCCCAGCAGTACGACCTGCTGCGAACCGAATACACCAAGAGCGAACACCAGTTGAAAGCGCACCTGCTGTCGATCGAAAGCTGGCAGCGGCTCTACCAGGGCGGCTACTATGACAGCGGGCCGCTGAAAAAAGCCGGCGAAGTCGCCGACCAGGCGCTCGTCCAATTCGGCGCGGAACTCGGCGCCGAGCGGCCGCGCGTGATCGAGGCCAAGAACAAGATCGTCGAGGAAATGGCCAACCGCGACTGGACGATCGGCCAGTATTACGACAAGCGGAAATACTACCGCGCGGCCCGCTACTACTACGAGTCGATCCTCCGCGAGTATCCGCAGACGGCCGCTGCCCGAGCCGCCCAGACCCGGTTGGCGGAAATCCGAGACCTGCCCGATGTGCCCAAGAACCACTTCCAGTGGTTGACCGACATGTTCGAACGCCGCCAGTACTGAGCATCGCGCGAGCGGCGCGGAATGCCATGAAACACTTCTCCGAAAACCCAGCCCCGCGGGGCCGGCGACCGCCGCTCGCCGGACTGCTCCTGGCGGCCCTGCTGTTCCCCCTCGCCCCGGGCGGGTGCGCCACCTACCAGATCGGCAACCAGGCCCTCTACCCCCAGGATATCCAGACCGTCTACGTCCCCATCTTCGATTCCGAATCGTTCCGCCGAAACCTCGGAGAACGGCTCACCGAAGCGGTCTCCAAGGCGATCGAGAACAAGACCAACTACAAGGTCGTCGGCTCGTCCAACGCCGACAGCGTGCTCGCCGGGCGGATCGTCGCGGAAAACAAGCGGGTGATCGCCGAGAACCGCTACGACGACCCGCGGAAGCTGGAGGTCAATCTCCAGGTCGAGGTGAGCTGGATCGACCGCCACGGCGGAATCCTCTATGATGGCAGCGTGCCGCTGCCGCCGGAACTGGCCTCGGTCAGCGGCACCGCCGCCTTCGTGCCGGAGTATGGCCAGTCGGTGGCCACGGCCCAGCAGCTGGCGATCCAGCGCCTCGCCGAGCAGATCGTCGGAATGATGGAATCGCCGTGGTGACGCTCGGGCGCCTGGCGGCAAACCGCGGCAGGCCGGATAGTCCGAGTGGCAGAAGATGCCGTCAAGCGATCTGTTTCCAGGTAAGAACCTGCTGCCCGCCGCCGTTCTGATGGAGGGTGGCCTGGGCGTGCTGGCAATCGCCATCGGCTGGCTGATCGGCTGGGACGTGATCGGATTGACCCGCTTTGAGTGGCCGGCGGTGCTTTGGGGAGTCGCCGGCGCCGCGCCGATGCTGCTCTTGCTGCTGGCCTGCACGGAGATTCCCCGCTGGCCCTTCTCCGACATCGCGGAGGTCGTCGACCGCCTGCTGCGGCCGCTGTTCGCCCAAGCGACGCTGGCCGAATTGGCCCTGATCTCCGCGCTTGCCGGGATTGGCGAAGAGATGTTCTTCCGCGGCCTCCTCCAGGAAGGTCTCGCACGGTGGATCGGAGAGCCTTACGGGCCGATCGCCGGCCTGGCCGCCGCCTCGCTCGTGTTCGGCCTGTTGCACCCGATCAACTCGGCCTACGTCGTCCTTGCCGCCACGATGGGATTGTTCCTGGGCGGGCTGTGGATGATCAGCGGAAACCTGCTGGTTCCGATCATCACGCACGGCTTTTACGACTTTCTGGCCCTCGTCTGGCTGGTGAAAATCTACCCGTCGCGGCAGGGGTGACAGGCCGCTCTTGACCGGGCAGCCAAGGTTGCCTATATTTGGTCATATGGCGAAATGTAATAGCTGTGACATGCGCCGCCTGATGGCGGCCCTCAAGGCCCTGGCCGACGAAAACCGGGTCCGAATCCTCTGGGCCGTCGAGGGGCGGGAACTCTCTGTCTGCCAGCTTGTCGAGTTGCTGGGACTGGCCCAGTCCACGGTCTCGAAGCATTTGGCGATCCTCCATCAGGCGAGGCTCGTGGAGTGCCGCAAGGAGGGGCGGTGGGTCTACTACCGCGCGGCCGACGCCAACTCGCCCAACGAAGCCCGTGAAATCGCCGCCACGGTTTCCCGATTGCTTGCCGCCAACCGGGAGGCGAGCGAAGACTCCAAGCGGATGGAGCAAATCCTCAAGATGGACCGAAATCAGCTCTGCCGGAAACAGAACCAGTAGTGGCCACAAAACCGCGTTCGGGAGAAAGGATTCCGCCGCTCGCTCGCAGCCGCCGTTTCGGGCGAGCCAGGTGCGGATCCTGCTTCCGCACAGCAAAGCAATCCGGAGCAATCAGACCATGACTGCGCGTGTTGCCAAGAGGCTTTCCTTCCTGGACCGTTACCTTACCCTTTGGATCTTTCTGGCCATGGCGGTCGGGGTCGGGGCCGGATATCTGATTCCGGGCGTTGAAGGGTTCATCAACCTTTTCCAGATTGGCACAACCAACATCCCGATTGCCATCGGGCTGATCCTGATGATGTATCCCCCTTTGGCCAAGGTGAAATACGAAGAGCTTGGCGACGTCTTTCGCAACTGGAAGGTACTCGGCCTGTCTCTCGTGCAGAACTGGATCGTTGGCCCGATCCTGATGTTCTTTCTCGCCATTCTGTTCCTGCACGGTTATCCGGAGTACATGGTCGGCCTGATCATGATCGGGTTGGCCCGCTGCATCGCGATGGTGATCGTCTGGAATGAGCTGGCCAAAGGCGATACGGAGTACTGTGCGGGGCTGGTGGCGTTCAATAGTGTCTTTCAGGTCTTGTTCTACAGCCTGTACGCCTGGATCTTCATCACCGTGATGCCGCCGCTGTTCGGGTTGAGCGGAAGCGTCGTCCAGGTGAGCATGGACCAGATCGCGGAAAGCGTATTCATCTACCTCGGAATTCCGTTCATCGCAGGATTGCTGTCGCGGGCGGTTCTCATCAGGGCCAAAGGCAAAGCCTGGTACGACGGCGTGCTGATTCCCAAGATCAGCCCGATTACGCTGGTCGCCCTGCTCTTCACGATCCTGGTGATGTTCAGCCTCAAGGGGGAGTTGATCGTGGCGATTCCCCTCGACGTGCTGCGGATCGCCGTGCCGCTTCTGATCTACTTCGTATTGATGTTCCTCGTCAGCTTCTGGATGGGCAGGAAAGCTGGGGCGGACTACTCCAAGACGGCCACCCTTTCCTTCACGGCGGCCAGCAACAATTTCGAGTTGGCGATTGCCGTGGCAGTGGCTGTCTTCGGAATCAACTCGGGGGTTGCCTTCGCGGCAGTGATTGGCCCATTGGTCGAGGTGCCCGTGCTGATCGGATTGGTGAACGTCGCCCTGTACTTCCAACGGCGGTATTTTGGCGGCGAAGCGCGTGGTGACGAGGGAGGAGTTGCAGCGCCCGCTGAAGAAGCCTGCCGGTAAGCCCAGGCCTCGCGGAAACGGCAACAGACCTGGGAGGTTCTCCCGAGACGTGTTTTGGACAGCAGGTCCCTCGTGCGGGTGGTTCGTCGGCACAGCCTGTGGGTGACTTGGGAAAGATCGCGGTGAGATTGTTCTCGGAACGCTATTTGGCTAAACTGCCAAATAATAAACGCCGATCATTCCCGTGACAGGCACGGATGGACTGCGGCTTCACCCCTCTGATACGGGTTGGCGTGCCGATCCGCAAGACGGCCCAAGAACAGCAGCGACTGTTTCGCAACGACGTTTCTGCTTTGGCGAGTCGTTTGCCGCTTTCGCCAAGTGGCAACGCAACTTAGAATCACCGATAAGGAAACCCAATGAAAAAGGAACTTGGCATCTTCGTGGCATTGGCCACGGTCTTTCTGCTCGCCTACTTCTTGAATTTCACCGATGCGAAGATCCAGAACGCGATCATGGAAGCGTTCTTCATGCTCCAGTGGTATGCCCAGTACCACACCCTGGCCTGTGTCGTGCCCGCGATGTTCATTGCCGGGGCAATCGCCGTGTTCTTTTCCAAAGAGGCGGTCCTCCGGCACCTCGGGCCTAAGGCCAATAAGATCGAAGCGTACGGCGTGGCTTCAACCTCCGG
>JAAYCB010000426.1 GCA_012744395.1 Pirellulaceae bacterium | reverse complement strand
TGTGGTACTCAATGCCGACGAACAGGCCCTTGGCGGCGGCCTTCCGCTCGATCGCCGCCGCCTCGGCGTACGTCGGCACGAGCGGCTTGACGGTCAGCACGTGCTGGTCGTGGTCCAAGGCGGCCTGGATCACGCCGTTGTGCACGTGGTCGGGCACGGCCACGACCACCAGTTGACGCCGCCCCTGCTCTTCGATCACCCGGCGAAACAGGTCGGCATCGAGCGCATCGTCGGGGGCATCCAGCGCGGGAAACGGCTCGAAGGATCGTTCGGGAAAGGCCTCGTTCAGCGCGGGGGAGCCGGCCAACGCCCGCAACGGGGCCGAATTCAATGCGCAAACCTTGATCCGCCCGACCGTGCCGGCGCGCTGCAACTGGTAGAGCGAGGGCAGAATCTGATCGTGGGTGATCATGCCGCCGCCGACAACCGTTACGTCCAGGGACTGGCGTTTCTGCGTGCTCATGCGAGAATCTCCTCGATCGCTTCCTCGGCCACGGCGATGCTCTCGCGAAGCGGCTCCTCGTCAATCACCAGCGGCGGCGCGACCTTCACCGACGCTCCGCAGTAGCCGACCGGGGCAAACAGCATCAGTCCCTTCTCGATGCACCGCCGGACGATCGCCGAGGCGGTCTCCGGGTCAGGGTCCTGGCCGCCCGGCTTGACCATGTGGAGCGCGGCGACGAGCCCTTTCCCGTGCACCGCGCCGATCCGGCTGGGAAAGCGGGCCATGATCCGCCGCAGTTCCGGCTGGAGAATCTCGCCCATCCGCCGGGCATTCTCCACCAGCCCCTCCTCCTCGATGACGTCCAGGTTGGCCAGGGCCGCCGCCGCGCAGACCGGATTGCCGGTGTGCGTCGAGGTCATCGAGCCGGGCGGGTAGAGGTCCATGATCGCCGCGCGGCCAATCACCGCCGAGAGGGGCATCCCGCTGCTGATCCCTTTGCCGCAGCAGATCAGGTCGGGCACCACGCCGTAGTGCTCGAACCCCCAGTACGTGCCCGTCCGGCCAAATCCGGCCTGGACTTCATCGAGGATCAGCGTCACCTGGTGCTCGTCGCACCACGCTCGCAGCCGCTGGATGTACTCGGCCGGGGCGAAACTCGCATTCCCTCCTTGGTAGGTCTCGCTCATCACGCCGGCGATCCGATCGGGCGTAAGGACCCGCGCTTGGAGCGCATTGAGAAAGACGTCGAAGCTCGTGTCGGCGCCGCCGCGAAAACCGTCCGGGAAGGGCACCTGGACCATCTCCTTGTCGAGGTTCACGATCCACTCTTTCAGGCCGGGGATGCCGCCGGCCATCTGGGCGCCCAGCGTGCGGCCGTGGAAGGCATTGTCGAAGGTCACGATGCCGATCTTCTTCCGCCCGCCGACCCGCACTCCTTGGGTTCTGGCCAGCTTGATCGCGCACTCGGTCGCCTCGGAGCCGGTCGTCAGCAGGAATACCTTGTCGAGCCCCTCAGGGGCGACCTCCGCCAGTTTTGCCGCCAGGCGGGCGCGCTCCGCGCTCGGAAAGCAGTAGTTGTGGACCATTCCGCGATTGATCTGTTCGAGCATCGCGGCGGCAACCTTGGGATGGTTGTGGCCGGCGTTGGTGACCAGCACGCCGCTCGACCAGTCGAGCCAGCGGTTGCCCCAGCGGTCGAAAACCTGGCAACCCTCGGCCCGATCCCAGACCACCAGCGGCTGGCCGCTCATCGACCGGGGTTCGTACGCGCGAAGCTGCTCGAGAATCGGGATCGATTCGGGAACGGGGATCGCGGTGTGAATGCGACGGTACTTCGTTTCGACCGCCGGCACCTCTCGAGGCGTCAGCGCTTGCGCAGGGGTTTCCGCCATCGGGACAGCCTTTCTCGCCAGGTGTCTACCGCCCTCCCGGTGGGTCAGGGGGCCATGACCATCACGTTCGGTGTGCCGCGCGCTGGAGTGCCACCACGGATGCCAGGCGGGCATGGAGCGATCAGGAAGGCGTCCCGCGCCGGGTGAGCACCAAACGAAAACACTCCGTCCCCGGGGCGCCGCCGGTATTTCGGAGGCCATACCCCAGTCGGAGTGCTCATCTTCGAGCCGGCTGTGCCGCTCCGGCTGCCGGCGAGCCCAGGAACCTTGTTCAGCGCGCGAGCGTCGCCTCGCCTGTGTCGCGATTATAGCCTTCCGGCCGTGAACTCGCAAGCGACTCCCTTGCAAGATCGCTTGCCGATGCCCAGAATATGGCTTTGCCAGACCACCCGCCGAGACCCCGAGCGAGAGAAGAGAGACGGACTTGCCATGGCCGATCAACCACGCGTGATCCTCTCCGGCTTTGCCGACGAAGCCGCCAACAACAAGACCGCGGTCGAACAATTCGCCGCCTTCGCCGCCCTGGGATTGCAGTATTACTGCATCCGTTTCATCGATCTGGGGGACGGCGTCAAGAACGTCATGCAACTGTCGAAAGCGGAAATCAACAAGGTCCGCCAGTTGCAGAACGAGTACGGGCTGAATGTCTCCTCGATCGGATCGCCAATTGGCAAGGTCAAATTGGAGGATGTCGACGACGGGACCAAGAACGCCTATATCCCCTTCAACAAGTACCTTAGCCGTGACGTCCAAAAGGCCTGCGACCTGGCCCACGCGTTCGAAACGAAGCTGATCCGCGGCTTTTCGTTCTACCATCCCAAGGGCAAGGACCCCCGGGACTACCTCGCCAAGACGGTTGATCAGCTTTCCCAGATCGCCGAAGCCTGCCACCGCTCCGACCTGACGTTCGGGCTGGAGGTCGAGGCGAATCTGGTCGGCCAGGAGGGGCACATCCTGGCCGAGATCCACCGCCAGGTCAACCACCCGGCAATGGTCTTGATCTTCGACGGCGCCAACATCGTCGTGCAGGGTTACTCGCAGGAGGAAATCTACGAGCAGTTCCTGGCGATGAAACCGGGTCTGGGCTGGCTGCACATCAAGGACTACAAGAAGCAGCTCAAAAAGACCAAGGGGGGGCACCTCGACGAGGATCAGATGGCGGGCTTCGTCCCGGCCGATCAAGGCTACACCGGCCATGAAGCGATCCTCCGCGACTTGGCCACCATGCTTCCCAAGTTGGAAAGGAAACTCACGCGGCGCGGAATTCCGGGCGTGTTCGTCGACCTCGAGCCGCATGTCAAGGGCGGCGGCCAGTTCGGCGGCTTCAGCGGACCCGACGGGATGGGCGTGGCGTTGCGTGCGTTCACCAGAGTGCTCGACTACACGGGGATCGGCTATCACCTCCGCGACTTCGAGGATATCCGCGCAGCTCGAGGGTTTTAGGGCAAGGTTCAAGGCCCCGTTCCCATTCGCCAACAGCCGCCAGAACGGGACCGGATGCGATGTCTGTCGGCGCGGACCCTGTGAACCGGGGGGCTGAAACGACCTTGCCAATTTTAAGACGTCTTTCAGAGGTGAACCGGGCATGCTGAAATGACTCCTTTTCCCGGCGGTCGGCGAGACAGCTCGGCGGCAATTCCGCAACGGAGTGTGCCGATAAGGGGGTAGACCTCGTCGCCGGACCGTTTTGTGCCCGTCCACTGGTGGGCGGTCCCCGGCCGGAGCTTCGCGGGAAAGATCGCCGTGCGGCCAAGAACGGCTGGATATCTGTGCGGGTTTTGCCGATTATCGGATAGCGAAATGGCGGCGCCGGCAGTGGCCGCCCCATGAAGTGGGTTCTCGCCTCGATCAGCAGGCGTATGATCAAGACGAAAGTGTCCGACAGTCTTGCCGGCACTCAGACCGCCTGGACCGGCCGGATACGGTTTTGGACCGGTGGTCAGACGTTTATTCGTGCGGTTTTGCGCGGGGCACCCCCCCCCTCATGGCCGGTACGGGGCGGGTAGTTTCTTTTTTTTCGGAACCCCCGGCCCCTTAAGGCGTACTATATTTTGGTTGCGGCTATCAGGAAATTGCCTCCTCGTGGGCGGCAGTTGCCTGTCAGTTCTGGAAGGTTCAACAGAGAAGAAGGAGTGCGAGAGAGGCTTTCCGGGGATTCGTTCGGCAAATCGGCCAGTCTGCTCCTGCCCGAGCTGCTAGACAACCGCTTTTGCCGCGATTCCCAAAGGACTGGTTGCCCGTTGAGAGCCAGGACCGACTCCCCGAGGTATTCAGCCATGAAGAACCGCAAAGAGGCAATGGTAAACATGCATCAGGTGTTGATCAAGCGCCGAGATGCGCTCCGTCAAGCGCTTGCTGGCGACCTCAGCAAGCTCAAGGAGCTGCGTGCAACCGCGTCGGGCGACGTGGTGGACTGGGCGCTCGATTCCGTGCAGGACGAGATCAGTTCGCAGCTGGCCGAGGTCGAAAGCCGCGAGTTGGCGCGGATTGAAATTGCGCTGGAGCGGATGCGGGAAGGTCAATATGGCATCTGCGAGGGGTGCGGCTGCAACATTCCCATGGCCCGCCTGAATGCCTTGCCCTATGCCACCCTGTGCATCAAGTGCCAGCGCGAATCGGAGCGAGAAGGCGGATCGGGCGGCGGTGGCGTGGACTGGACGCGGTTAGTCGACATGAGCGGAAGCGATGCGGACGTTTCGATCAACGACATCGAGCTGGACGTCTCTTAGACTCCCTCGTGAGACCTCGCGGGGCGCGTCCCGCGGTCAACGAACGGAATCGCCGCTGGCTTCTGGATCGATTGCGCGAGCCGGACGGGGCATCTTCGTTCTCTGGCTGTGTGCCGCCCTGCTGGGGCCGGCTTCCGCCCGGTCGCAGACGGTGTTCGAAGCGGCAATGGAGCGTTACGGTCCGGTCGCGCCCGACAAACGCGAGGTTCTGCTCCGGCAGCTGGAAAGCCATGCGGCGGTCCTCGAAGCGCAGTCGGCCGTCGTCAAAACAGTCGTCAAGCTGGTCGGCCCCGCCGTGGTGCATATCGCGGCCGGCGTCACCGAACAGAGCGTTCCCCTGCAGGGAGGGCGGAGCTTCCGCGAGGAGGCCGGCTCGGGGGTGGTCGTTCGGATCGGCGACCGCGACTACGTGCTCACCAACCGGCATGTCATCGATGGCGCCACGCCGCAGCAGATCAACATCACCCTGGCCGATGGACGCCCCTTGCAGCCGACACAGGTCTGGACCGATGTGGAGACCGACGTCGCCGTGATGGCCGTCGACGCGCCGGGTCTGGTGGCGGCCGAGCTGGGAGAAGACACGCCCCTGGAAATCGGCGATTTCGTCCTGGCCATGGGGAGCCCGTTCGGCCTGAGCCATTCGGTCACCTTCGGCATCATCAGCGCCAAAGGCCGCAGAGACCTCCAACTGGGCAACTCGGGCCTTGAGCTCCAGGATTTTCTGCAAACGGACGCGGCGATCAATCCGGGCAACAGCGGCGGGCCGCTGATCAATCTCCGCGGACAGGTGATCGGCATCAACACCGCGATTGCCAGCAACTCGGGTGGCAGCGAGGGAATTGGCTTCGCCATCCCGATCCGCATGTTCATGTTCACCGCGCGGCAACTCGTGGCCCACGGAAAAGTGCGGCGGGCCTACTTGGGGGTCACGCTGGACCGCGACTTCGACGCCCAAAGGGCCTCCGCCTTGGGACTGCCCGGCCCCTTCGGCGCACTGGTGATGGAGGTCCGCGGCAATTCGCCGGCGGCCAGCTCGGGCCTGAAGTCGGGCGACGTCATCCTCCAGTTCAACGGCGTCACCGTTGAAGACGACGCCCACCTGGTGAACATCGTCAAATTGA
>JAAYCB010000425.1 GCA_012744395.1 Pirellulaceae bacterium | reverse complement strand
GATTGAAAGACGAATCGGCCCTGGCGATCGGCACGAACATCCTGGTCTATGCCGTGACCCACTAGACCTCAAACAAGCGAATCCAGAGAGGAAATTTCCCGGTTCCCAAGCTCCGGCCTGCCCTGGTCACCCCAAACCCCTTACCCTGCCCCCCCCGACACCCTGGTTCCCAAGCTGGAGTTTGGGAACGAGGTGAGGGAAGGAACGAGATGGGAGCGAAGACTGGACCCCGAACCCTTCTTCCGAACCCCGAACCCTTTTTCCGAACCCTTCCGATGTCCCCTGCCGCAGAGAAGATTCTGGATCGGCTCGACGCGACACGGCAGCAGTGGTGGATCTTTACCCTGCTGAGCACAGCGGTCTGGTCGATCAGCGTGTCGTTTGCCCTGGCGCTCGTGTTCATGCTGGCCGATGCGCTGGTGAAGTTTTCGCAGTTTGCCTTGGCCGGACTGCTGGCGAGTTGGTCGGTTGTGACGCTGGCCCTGGTGGCTTGGGCTTTGCGGCGGATGGCCCGCTCGCACCGGACGATCGAGGCGACCGCGCGCTGCGTGGAGACCGAGTATCCGGAACTGGGCAGTGACCTGATCAACGTGGTGCAATTGGCCGGCGACCGCGTGAATGAATCGCGGCCGTTCTGCGAGGCGGCGGTCAACGAGGCGGTGCTCCGCGCGGGGGGCGTGCGGTTTGAGGAGGCGGCCGACCGCGAATCGCGTTGGCGGCGGTTTCTCTACTGCATGCAGACCCCCAGAGACCTCGCCGAATCGTTCGCCGTGCTGGCGGTGCTGTTCCTGGTGGGCCTGCTCGCGCACTGGCTGAGCCCGAATCTCAGTTCGGCGGCGGGGCGGCTGATGCAGCCGTGGCGGTTCGTCCCTTCGGTCGGTTCGGTGACGATTCTGGAGGTGACGCCCGGCGACACGGACGTGCTTCTGGGCGAGAGCCTGGAGATCACGGCGCGGATCGCCGCGCCGGCGGGTCCGCCGCC
This sequence comes from Pirellulaceae bacterium, assembly GCA_012744395.1. Taxonomy (GTDB): domain Bacteria; phylum Planctomycetota; class Planctomycetia; order Pirellulales; family Thermoguttaceae; genus JAAYCB01. Next base: position 9,826 of record JAAYCB010000425.1, on the reverse strand, counting down.
GGCAGCCACGCTGTTTTTCCGCGAGGAACATGGCAAGGAGACCGACGTGCCGATGGTGCCGGTTGAGCCGGTTGCGGAGGGTTCGCCGCCCGGCGGCGGGCCGGTGAGCTACACGCTGACGATTCCCACGGTCAGCGCGCCGCTCTCCTACCGGCTGGAGATCGGTGATTCGCAGACCCGGCGTTACCAGGTGGGCGTGATCGAGAAGCCGACGATCGACGAGGTGGAGGTCGCGCTGAGCTATCCGACGTATCTCGGCCGCGCGGCGGAGACGCGCGTTCAAGCGACTGCCGACCTGGAGGCCCCGCAGTTCACGATCGCCGAGCTGCGGATCCGCCCCTCGATCCCGATCACCAAGGGCCATATCGATGCCGAGGGGTTGATCTATAGCGGCCAGTTGCAGGCGGGAGGTCAACGGATGGTCGTGCGGATGCCCCTGATCAAGAACACGACCTTCACGGTCCACCTGGAGAAGAACGGGCAGGCCGATCCGAATCCCCGCTTGAACCGCGTCCGCGTCCTCGCCGACCTGCCCCCGACGATCGAACTGCTCAAGCCGCCGCGGCAGAACAGCTTGGCGCCGGGCAGCGACCTGCCGGTGATGATCCGCGGGGCGGACGATCACGGCGTCGGCCGGGTCCGGCTGGAGATGAAGGTCAAGGACGGGCTGGGCGGCGACGAAAAAGCCGTGGAACAGGCAACCGCCCGGACGATCAAGGATTGGACCGACCTGGGGGGGAAGAACACGGTGGTGCTCGAACACCTCGTGAGACTGACCGCCGATCTGGCCAGGCCGGGCCAGACACTGCTGGTTCGGGCCACGATCCGCGACCGCCGGATGTTCAACGAGTATGGGCTCGACCTGAAGCCCCAGGAGGCGGCGACCGCCTGGCACGAGGTGCAGATCATCGACCGCCAGGCGAAGGTCGATCAGACGCTGGCGGAACTCGACAACCTGCGGGCGTCGATCTTCCGGATTCTCGAGAAGCAGGTCCGCGCCCGGGCCCGGAACGGGCTGATCGCGGGCAGGGTGCAGATTGCCGAAGCCCTCGCCGCGGCCGGCGAGGTCCGCTCGATGCAGGTCGACATCCAGAAATCGACGATCGCCCTGGTCAAGGCGATCGGCGACAGCAGCCGCCAGGAGCACCAGGCCGCCAAGCGGGGCCTCAACCAGTTGGCGTTCGGCGAGATGATCGCCGCGGTCTCCGCCTGCGACAAGCTGGTGCAGGCCAAGACGATGGAACAGTTGCCGGCCACCGTCGGCCAGCTTGGGTTGACGCAGGGCAAGATCATCGAGGTTCTGCGGGCGATGCTCGACGTGGTTCGTCGGGCGCAGACGGAAGAGCTTGCCGAGATGGAAGACCGCCAGGTCGGCGACCTGCCGCCCGAAGCGAGAGAGAAGCTGGAGAAGCTCAACGAGGCACTGGAAAAGGCGCTCGAGCAACAGAAGAAAGTTGTCGACGCGGCGGAGAACCTGGCCAAGGCCCCGGTCGAGGATTTCGCCGAGGCCCGCGACCAGTTGATCAAGGCCCTGGAAGCGGCCGAGGACGATTGGTCGCGGTTCATGACCGAGCTGAACACCGATCTGAGCAAGCTGCCCGAGCAGGACTTCGCCAACCCGTCGAGCCTCAAGGAGCTCGTCGAAATCCAGACGGAGATCAAGATGGCCGAGGATGCCTTGCTGAAAAAGACGGCCGACATCGCGGTGCCGCTCGAGCAGCTCGGCGCGGAGATGGCCGAGGAGATCCAGACGAACATGGAGAAGTGGCTGCCGGACACGCCGGACCGCGAGCGTTGGAGCCAGGAGGAATCGCTCAGCGACGAGGGCAAAGAGGCCCCGATGGCGGAGTTGCCCGGCGAGTTGGAGGACCTGATCGGCGACCTGCTGGAAGAGGAGGAGGACCTGTTCGACGAGATGGAGGACATTTCGTCGAGCGCAGCCGATTCGCTCGACAAGGGGGCCGGTTGGGACGTGATGGACGGGCCGATCTCCAACATGAGCGCCAAGGGCGCAACCGGCAACCGCCTGCCGAACACGAGCGAGATCGGCGGCCGGGCGGGCGAGGGCCGCCAGGGCAAGTCGAGCGGCGAGTTTGTCGGCGACGAGGCGGTCGGCAAGGGCGGCAGGAAGACCCCCAGCCGGTTGACGCCCGACCCATACGTGGATGGCCAGATCAAGGATCACAGCAAGGACCCGACGGGCGGCGCCACCGGCGGCGGGAAGGAGAGCGGCGAGGGGGGCGAGGGGCTCGAAGGCCCCGTGCCCGGCTCCCGCGGCGAGCGCGACCTGAACCGGCTGGCGGGCAAGCAGGCCGCCCTGCGGAACAAGGCCGAGGGCATCGACTTGCAGCATTACTCCGTGATGGGCTATCACCACACCGACTTGCAGAAAATGATCGAGACAATGGCCCAGATCGAACGCGATCTGAAGTCGGGCCGTTACCAGAACGCGCTGCGGCAAAGGGACGTCGTCCTTGACGGCCTGGGCAACGTGAAGCAGCACCTCGAGGGCGAATTCGAGATCCGCCGCGACACGACGGTGAACCTCTCCAGCGACGTCCAGAAAGAGCTGCTCGGCAGCATGCAGGACCCCTCGCCGCTTGGATGGGAGGAACTCAACCGCCGCTATTTTGAACGCCTCGCCCAGGGCGGACAGCCGCAGGGCGCCGCGCCGGTGCTGACCGGCAGCTCGCAAGAGCCGCCCACGCTGACCGGCGGCGGCGCGCCGCCTTGAGATGGGGAAGAGCCACGCTTATGAGACGAAGTCGCTTGTTCGCAGCGATCCTGCTGATTGCCGCCTGGGCGTTTTCGGGCTGCGCGGCGGACCAGGCGGAAACCGGCGCCGCCGCGCCCCGGAAGACCGCGGAATCGGAGACGCCCGCGGCGCCCGTTGCGGAAGTCGCCAGCCAGCCGGAGGAGAAGGCCGCCGCGCCGGCCGGCCGGCAGTGGAAGGACCCGGCGGGGAAGACGCTTGCCACCGGCCAGTTCGTTTCGCTGCTGGAGGGGAAGGTCTGCCTGGAGACGAGCGACGGACTCGGCGCCGTCGTGCCGCTCGACGCGCTCTGCGGGGCCGACCGCGATTTCGCGCTCCGGCAAGGGGGGGCGAGCGCGGCGGTGATCGAAGAACCGCTCACCGAAGTGATCGAGACAGCCGCTGCGACGGCCGGGGAGGCAGCCGCCGAGACGGGCGGGGAGATGGCCGCGGCGCTGCCCGCCGTGCGCGCCGAGTCCTACAGCCGGGAGAAGGTGGTGATCCCCTTCGACTTCGTCTCGGAGTTCGACAACGGGCGTTACGGCGGCATGATCGGCGAGATGATCGTGGCGAAGATCCGCAAGGAAGGGCGACTTGCCACCCCCGATGCGATCACGATCCGCGACGTTTGCGCTGAGAACCGGATCACGATCGCGCCGCAGACGCCGATCGAGGAAATCGGCCGCGTTCTCCGCGACCTGTTCGACGCGCAGATCGCCGTCTGGGGGAGTTGCGAGAGGGCGCCGGGTGAGGAATGGGACGTCTACGACTTGACGATCAAGTGCGCCGACTTCTCCGCGGGGCCGCGGCCGAAGGTGCTCTACGAGAAGACGAACGTCCGCACGAAAACGGTCAGCGAGATCCCCCACCTGTACGTCAAGGAGATGCTCGACGCGCTCCACGGCCGCGAGCCTGGCGAGCCGCCGCCGCCGGATGCCTTTGCCGAGCAGAATTGGCAGAGCAACCCGAACCTCGTGGACGGGGGCGATTTCGAGAAGGGCCTCGGCGGAGCCCCGCTGGGCTGGGAAGACCGCGGCGGCCAGGAGCGCGAGCCGCTCGGCCGGCTCGTCCAGTGGACCGCCGAGTCCGGCAATCCGGCCAACCGGGTGATCCGCTTCACCTTCGACCAGGGCGTGGGCGACGGTTACGGCGTGATGTACTACAGCAAGCCTTTCCCGATCGACGAGGGGGCGAAGTACCGCTTCCAGTGCCGCTACCGCACCAACGGGCCGAAGGTGATCGTGTTCATCAAGTGCTACGCTGAGATGCCCAGCGAGTACCAGGCCGCCGGCCAGACGAGCCCCGCCCGGCATCCCCTGGCGCAGCCCGGCCAGGTCGAGTACGTGCCCCAGCTCGGCCAACTCCGCGAATGCTACCGCAGCCAGCAGAACCTCAAGGGCGAAAAGAACCGTTGGCACACGCACACGGAGGATTTCACGCCGCGGCACACCAAGTATGAGCCCAAGTGGGGTCGGGTGATGCTCTACGCCTACCTCGGCGCGGGCGTCGTCGAGTTCGACGACGTCGTGCTGAAACAGATCGTGCCGGCCTCGGCGAGCGACCAGAGGAAGGCCCCGCGCCACTCGATGGAAAGCGGCGTGACGATCAAGGAAATGGAAGAAAACGAGCGCCGCGCCCGCGAGGCACGGGAGAAGGATCCGGACCGGTAAACCGAGCGCTTGCCGGGCGCCGTCGCGCCGTCCGGGGTTGGCTCGCAGATGCCCGCCTGTTATCGTGACTACTCGGTCCTGCGCGGCGAGGCATCCGCGACGCCCCCGGACCGCGATCGTGAACCGCCTGCGGAAGACCCCCGCGCCCGCCGAGAATCAACGCATGCAGCATCGTCCCTATACCCAAGATGATTTCACGCGCAACCCGTTGATGTTCTACTATGAGATCACCCGGGCGTGCGACCTTGTCTGCAAGCACTGCCGGGCGTCGGCCCAGGAGACACCGGCCCCGGATGAGTTGACCACCGGCGAGTCGCTCCGGCTGATCGACCAGGCGGCCTCGTTCCCGCGGCCGCCGATCCTCGTCTGCACCGGGGGGGATCCGCTCAAGCGAGCGGACCTGTTTGACCTGGTGGACCATGCCCGGTCGCGGGGGTTGCAGGTCGCCCTGACGCCTTCGGCGACTCCGCTGGCCACGCGCGGAGCCTTCGAGCGCGCCAAGCGAGCGGGCGTCACGGCCCTGGGGATCAGCCTCGACGGGGCGGATGCCGCGACGCACGACGCATTCCGCGGCTGGGAGGGGAGCTTCGAGCGGACGCGGCGGATGCTGGCCGACGCCCGGGAGCTGGAGTTGCCCGTACAGGTCAACACCTCGCTCACGCGGCGCAACTTCCATCAGATCGACGCCATCGCCGAACTGCTCGCCGGCGAGGGGATCGCCATGTGGTCGGTCTTCTTTCTCGTGCCGGTAGGGCGCGGCGTCGAGGAAGTCCGCATTTCGGCGGAGGAATACGAGACGGCTTTCGAAAAGCTCTGGCGCCACGCCTGCACGCAGCCCTATGGAGTGAAGACCACCGAGGCGCCGCATTACCGCCGCTGGGTCCTCCAGCACGGAGGCCATCCGCTGGCCGCTCCCCGGCCGGGGGCCGGCGGACAGGCACGCCGCGTTCACCGAGCGCCTCTGGGGGTAACCGACGGCCGCGGCGTGATGTTCGTCAGCCACAACGGCGAGATCTTTCCGGCCGGTTTTCTCCCCTTGGTCTGCGGCCGATTTCCGCAGGATTCCGTTGTCGAGACCTACCGTTCCCATCCGGTCTTCCAGGCCCTCCAGAACCCGGATCGCTACAAGGGAATCTGCGGCGCCTGCGAATACCGGCACGTCTGCGGCGGAAGCCGCGCCAGGGCTTACGCGGTGACCGGCGACTACCTGGAAGGCGAGCCGGACTGCGTCCACGTGCCGGGGAGCGACCCGGATCCCAGACTTGAGTGAGCGAGGAGATGTTCATGCCAATCTGCAATCGGATCCTTGTCCTGGCAGCCCTGCTGATTGCCCCCTGCGCGGCGCGTTCTGAAGAGACGCTCCTCGTCGAAGCCGAGGGCTTTCGCGATCGCGGCGGGTGGGTCGTGGACCAACAGAGCATGGACCAGATGGGCTCACCCTATCTGCTGGCCCACGGATTGGGCGTGCCGGTGGCCGACGCCACGACGGCGGTTCAACTCGCCGCGGGGGGCGAGTACCGGGTGTTCGTGCGGACGCGCGACTGGGTGGCCAACTGGGGCGCCCAGGGGGCGCCGGGCAAGTTCCAGTTGGTCGTCAACGGCAAACCGCTCGAAACGGTTTTCGGGACCGAAGGCGCCGAGTGGCACTGGCAGGACGGGGGGACGGTCCAGCTCGCCGCCGGCGAGGTCTCCTTGGCGCTCAGGGACCTGACCGGCTTTGCCGGCCGCTGCGACGCGATTCTGTTGACCAGCCGCGACGACTTCACCCCGCCGAACCGCGATCCGGAAATGGCCTCCTTCCGCCGCAAGCTGCTCCAATTGCCGGATCAGGCTCCCCAGGCGGGCCGGTTCGACCTGGTCGTCGTCGGTGGCGGAATGGCGGGAACCTGCACGGCGATCTCCGCCGCCAGGCTCGGGGTCAAGGTCGCCCTCGTTCAGGACCGGCCGCTGTTGGGCGGCAACAACAGTTCCGAGGTCCGCGTCGGCCTTTCCGGCAGAATCCACAAGGAGCCCTATCCGCGGCTCGGCGACCTGGTCGACGAGATCGGCCCGGTCGGCTACTGGAACCGCCAGGACGCGATCGACAATCCGGAACTGCCCCGCAGCCGGGAGGTGCTGGCGATCATCGAGAAACATCCGGAGAAGAAGGTCCATAATGCCGGACCGGAATCCAACTACGAGGATCAGCGAAAGCTCGATGCGGTGCGGGCGGAACCGAATCTCTCCCTGTTCCTCAACACGCACGTTTTCCAGGTCGAGATGCGGGGCAAGCGGATCGCGGCGGTCGTCGGCAAGGACATCTTCAGCGCGCGCGAATTGAAATTCGCCGCCCCGCTGTTTGCCGACTGCACGGGCGACGGCTCGGTCGGGTTCCTGGCCGGCGCCGACTACCGGATGGGGCGCGAGAGCCGCGCGGAGACCGGCGAATCGCGGGCCCCGGACGAAGCGGACGTGATGGTCATGGGCACCTCGGTCCAGTGGTACGCGGTCCGGGAGGCCGAGCCGGCGCCGTTTCCCGACTGCCCCTGGGCGGTCCCGTTCAACGACGAGACATACCAGCGGACGAGCCGCGGCGACTGGGACTGGGAAGTCGGGATGAACATGGACCAGATCACCGAGTTCGAGGCGGTGCGGGATCACGCCCTCCGCGTGATCTTCGGCAATTGGGCCTACCAGAAGAACCACAGCCCGATCAAGGAAAAACTGGCCCACGAGCGCCTCGCCTGGGTGGCCTACATCGGCGGCAAGCGGGAATCGCGGCGGCTGCTCGGCGACGTGATCCTCCAGGAGCAGGACATCCTCCAGGGCAAGCCGTATCCGGACGCCTGCGTGACGACGACCTGGGGTATCGACCTGCACTATCCGCATCCGGAGAACACGAAGCATTTCCCGGGCACGGAGTTCCGCTCGGTGGCGCGGACGACGGCGATCTCCCCTTACCCGATCCCCTTCCGCTGCCTCTACTCGCGCAACGTGGAGAACCTGATGATCGCCGGGCGGAATATCAGCGTGACCCACGTGGCGCTGGGCACGGTCCGGGTCCAGCGGACCACCGGCATGATGGGCGAGGTGCTGGGCATGGCGGCGTCGCTCTGCAAGCGGTACAACGCGACGCCCCGCGGCGTCTACCGCCACCACTTCGAGGAGCTCCGCGAGCTGATGCGCCGCGGCGTCGGCTCGGCGGGCGATCGCACCATCCAGCGATAGCCGGGCGGGCTTGCTGCCCCACGCGGCGAGCGGAACCGCTTGGCCTGCCAAGGCCGTCAGAAGGTGTAGAGGACGTCGATCGCGAACAGGAATTGGCGGTCGCGCTGGCCGGAGTCGTAGGGCAAGGGCGTGCTCTCGCCGATCGGATCGAAGAAGTCCCAGCGGACCTCAGGCCGGAGCCGGAGGTTGTCCAGCGGCGTGTAGTTCAGCCCGAACGTGATTGCGTAGAAGTCGCCGCTCGCGCCCGCGGGCAGCGTGTTGCCGCTGCGCAGGCCGCGGACGCGCGTCCCGTCGAGGTCGCAAAACCACTCCAGCCGCAGGCCGGCGGCCAGGTCCTCGGTCAGCGCGCAGGTCAGGTACTGGTTGATCCCGTACCAGACCGCGGACCTCTCGCCGGCCTGGTCCCAGCGCTGGCCGTAGTTGTTGACCAGGACATACTCGAGTTCCGGCAGGATCAGGAGCCTGGCGACGATGCTGTGGATGTAGTCGTTCACGCCGGGGCCCTCCTCGGTCGCCGTCAGCGCGTACTCGGCCATGAAGCATCCGCCCAGGCCGGTGTAGCCGACGCCGCCGAGGAAGTTGAGCGCGTCGTGCCCGTCGGTGTCGTCGAACTGGTCGTTGCCGCGGTGGAAACCGGCCTGGACGGACCACTGGCCGAGGCTCTTGCCGAACAAGGCGCCAAGATGGGTCAGCGGCTTGCCGTACTGCATCTCGTAGGAATGGGAGTAGAAGAAGTTGTCCGGCGCCGCCGGGCTCTCGTATCCCAGGGGCGTGAAGAAACGGCCCGCTCTCACCGTCCAGCCGTCCCAGCCGCCGTCGATGTAAAACTGGGGCAAAGCGGCCTGATAGAACCGGTCCGTCTGGTTCCAGTGCTCCTCCAGCCCGTCGGATGCCTGGAGGAACATTGCGTCGGTCCCGTACATCACGTCGATGCGGCCGCCGATGTCGACATTGCAGGCGTCGGGGTCGACCGGCCGCTCGAGATACAGCCAGACCTGGTTGAGCTGCCCTTCCAGGTTCCGGTCGTTGAACGTCACCGGACCGTTGAAGCGATCGCCGGGCGAGTTGCCCAGGGCGGAAAAACCGCCGTCGACCCAGCCGCCCAGCCCGATGCCCAGAAGATCGAATCCCGGCTCCAGGCCGTACGGCTCAAACGGCGGGCCGCAGGTCGGGCAGGCGGCGTCCATGCACGGGGCGATGCCCGCTGCCTGCATCGGCGCCGGTGCGAGGTGCGCGATGTCGTTGTCCATCGCCAGCGGAACGTTTGCCGGCGCCGGCAGGGGTCTGGCAGCGGGCATCGGCGGCAGTGGCCTGGCTGGCTCCGCCTGGAGGGCCACGCGGGGATGAACCGGAGCGGCCTTCAATCCGCCCGGCAACCGGTCAGGCGCCTCGGACCGACCGAGCGGCATGGGCGCGGGGGGCAGCTCCGTGCGTTCTCCGATCTGCTCCATATCATGGAAGGCGCTGAGGCGGATCTCGGTCCGGCGCCCGCCGATAGGAGGCCCGCCAAAGACCGCGGGGCCATCCGCGCGAACTTGCGGGTCGGGCGTTATCCCGGCGGCAAACGCAACGATCACGATCCAATACCTCTTCATCGCTTCCCCCCCAACCCCTTCCAGTTGGCTCCAATCGCGGATGAAACGCAACATGCGGCAGCTCCCAACGCCGCAGAATCATCCGGCATAATCAACAAGACTGCTACGATCGTTATCGGCGCAAGAGTCACCCTGATCCGAATATTTTGAAGCAGGATGGCCAAACTCGCCGTGCGACGCGTTAAACCTTGCGGATTAGGAAGAGATGGACGGCAGAAAAGCCAGCCGATGGACGCCTTGGGCTAACTGGCGTACATCCCTAGAGGGGTGTCTCGAGTCGGTTCCACGGCCGGGGCGAGCCAAAGCGGCCTGGCGCTGATCCGCTTTGGCTCGTCCCGCGAGAGAAGTGGGCCTCGCTACGCCGTAATGTCGGCCGTCAGCACCAAGTCCGCGAGCATATAGTTGGCGCTCTGCGCGCCGCTCAGGCTCAAGCCCGTGACGGTTACCGGCTTGCCCTCGCCCACCTCGGGGTCGGCAAACGCCGCGGCCGCCTCGGTGGTCACCAGGACGACGTCCTCGCCGTCGACGACTCCCTCCAGCGCGGCGTCTTCGAGGTTCAGCGTGGCGTCGGTCGTTCCATCGTAGACCTTGTCTTCCACGGT
>JAAYCB010000424.1 GCA_012744395.1 Pirellulaceae bacterium | reverse complement strand
TGTTTCGAATAGCCAAAGGCCTCGGCTACAGCCCGGACACCGTCGTTCCGGTTGGACAGGCTGGACCTGGCCACCGACGCATACTTGGATCGCACCGCATCCACAATTCTGTCGCTCATTGCTGTCTGCTCCTTCTCTTTGGCATCTCACTGCGAGCCCGATTGGCTCGTCGCCGTCAGCGAGTTCAAGAATCCGCCGACCATCTCGGTCAACTCTTCCACCTTGATCAGCGATATGCAGCAAACTCGGCCCCCCCGGGCCCAGGTGACCAGCGCGAGGCGGTCGCCGGGGGCGATTCGCGCCTTTTCGCGAATTTGCTTCGGCAGCACCATCTGCCCCCGCTCGTCGACCGTGACGATCGACTCCACGTGGTAGCCGGCGGAATCGTCAACAGCCGGCTTGCAGCAGGCCGGTTTCTTGGATCGGGCCATGTTTCACCTGGCGAATCCCCGGTTTCAGATAATTCAGCTATATCTGATTTTACTGATTTTCTTGTCGGAAAGCAATCGGGAAGTGCCGGAGACTCAGCCCGCTATCGATGATGGCAGGAAGCTCCACAGCCATTTCGCGAACTTGATCTTGACCTATTTGTGAACTTGGCTAAATTTAAAAATACAATGCGTCCGAAAATGGTTCCTGGGCGACGCAAGCATTCGATTGCATCGAGTCGGTCATGGCGTGCAATCTCAAGCGGCAGCAGGAGTTGCTGAACTAGCCTTCGGATGGGCCACGGGGCCTTTTTTGACCGCCAAATACTTGGGCATTATGCCAAAGCGCCTAGGCGGTGATGAAGATCCCAAACGGAGTGGACTGGAATGAACAAACGCGAACTGGGCATCTTCACCGCACTGGCCGGCATCTTTCTGCTCGCGTATTTCTTGAACTTCTCCAGTGCCAAGATCCAGAACGCGATCGTGGAAGGCTTCTACATGCTCCAGTGGTACGTCCGCTACCACACGCTGGCCTGCGTCGTCCCGGCGATGTTCATCGCCGGCGCGATCGCCACCTTCTTCTCGAAGGAGGCCGTGCTGCGGCACCTGGGGCCCAAGGCCAACAAGGTCGAGGCCTACGGCGTGGCCTCCGTCTCCGGCACCGTGCTGGCCGTCTGCTCGTGCAGCGTGCTGCCGATGTTCGCCGGAATCTACCGCGTCGGCGCGGGGCTCGGACCCGCCTCGGCCTTCCTCTACTCGGGCCCGGCGATCAACGTGATGGCGATCTTCCTCACCGCCCGCGTGCTGGGTTTCGACCTGGGCATCGCCCGAGTCGTCGGCTCGATCACGTTCGCCGTGGTAATCGGGCTGGTGATGGCGGCCGTTTTCCGCAAGGACGAGGAGCAGCGGACCGCCGCCGTGATGCAGTTGCCCGAACCGCCACCCGCCCGGCGGAGCCTGGGGAAGACCTCGCTGTTCTTCACCGCGATGATCGCTTTTCTCGTCTTCAGCGACTGGGCCAACCCCAGCCAGACGCTGATCGAGAAGACCGACGGGACGCGGATGCAGGTGGCCGTGCTGATCCGCACGTCGGAAACTTATCGCGTCCAGCTCGAGGAGCCGCTGGGCGAGCTGAAAAAGGGCGCCAAGCTGACCCTGAACCGCAACGAGATCGCGTCGGAAACCGACTTCACGCCACCCAACTACCAATGGGCGGCCTGGATCTATCACCAGCGATGGTATTTCGCGGGCGCGTGCCTGCTGGCGGTGCTGGCCATGGTTTGGCGCTGGTTCGACCGCGAGGAGCTGGACGCGTGGATGGATCAGACGTGGAGCTTTTCGAAGTCGATCATCCCGCTCCTGTTCGGCGGAGTGCTCGTGACCGGCTTCGTCGGAGCGTTGATCCCGGAGGAGGTCGTCGCCGGGTGGGTCGGCGGGGACGGTTTTCGGGCGAATTTCATCGCCTCGCTGGTCGGCGCGATGTGGTATTTCGCCACGCTGACCGAGATTCCGATCCTGGAAGCGCTGCTCGGACTGGGAATGGGCCGCGGTCCGGCGCTGGCCCTGCTCCTGGCGGGGCCCGCCCTGTCGCTGCCGAGCATCGCCGTGATCTACAGCGTCATCGGACTAAAGAAGACATGCATGTTCTGCGCGCTGACCGTGCTCTTGAGCGCGATGGTGGGCATGATTTTCGGTTGGTTTTTCGTGTAACGGCGCGGCACGTCCGCGGCCGTTGCGTAACCTTGGTTGGAGAGGAACAATGAAGCTCGTGCAGATTTTAGGGACCGGCTGCGCCAAGTGCGACAAGTTCAAGCAGAATGCCGAAGAGGCGGTCAAACGGTCGGGCGTCGAGGCCCTGGTCGAGAAGATCACCGACATCAACGTAATCACCGGGTTCGGGGTGATGATGACCCCGGCCCTGGCGATCGACGGAGAAGTGAAGCTCGTGGGCAAGGTCGCATCGCCGGAGGAGATCGAGAAGTTGTTGCAGTAAGGGTCATCGTTTTCGCGCGGGCCGCGGCCTTTGAGTTGGCCCTCGTCAACCTGTTGCCAGAGTGAGTCTTCGGGAAAGACTTCGCCCTGGCCGGTAAGATCGGCGGCGGCGGAATCCGTCGCCGCGGTCCGCAACGGAGGCGCTGTGGACGATTCCCTGGAGAATCCCGTATGGAATTGAAAAACGCCGTTGCCGTCTGCCTGATCTCGTTTTTTTCGGCGACGCTCGTCGTGCTGATTGCCCGATCGCTCGACAACCAGGCAGCCTCGAGGCTGGAACCGCGGTTGACGCAAATCGCCGAGGAGCTTCACGCGCTCCGCACCGGGGGTGGAATCTCCGCCGCTGCGGGCCAGCCGGGGGCAATGGAAACGCTCGACGACGGCCTGGTCGTCTACTATTTCCACGGCGACTTCCGCTGTGCGACCTGCCGCGCGATCGAGTCGCAAACACATGAAACGGTCAGGAACGATTTCGCCGACCGGTTCGAAAGCGGCCAGATCACTTGGAAAGTCTTGAACTATGACAAGCCCGAGTCGGCCGAACTTGCCAAGAAGTTCGACGTCCACATGGCCAACGTGGTGCTTGCCCGGACAATTGGAGGCCGGATCGAGGACTGGAAGCGCCTGGACGAGGTTTGGGCGCTGGTGGGCGACAAGCCGGCCTTCGCCCGGTTCATGCGGGCGGAGATCAGCCAGATGCTCGGCGAAAGCGCCCCGCCGGCCGAGCCGGCCGAAATCGGCGCGGCAACGGGCGAGACGGCTCCGCCCGCCGACCCGCCGGGTCAAGGCGGGCTGCTCGACATCCCCCTGCCGTCCGCGTCACCGCCTCCTTTGCCGGCGGGCGGCTCGGCGGGCGGCCCGGCGGCCGACCCGCCGCTGCCCGAATGATCCCCAGATGGTCTGACAGGTTACGATTTTGAACGTTAACAGAAACGGAGTCTCCGATGAAACGGATTGCCGTGACCGTGATGACCGGCGCCGCATTGGCCCTGTTGTCTTCCAGTTTTTCCGAACGCGCTGCCGCCGCCTCCAGCGCGCCGCCGAAGGATCGCGTGGTCGCCATGTACTTCCACCGCACGGAGCGCTGCCCCACCTGCCTGAAGATGGGCAGCTACACGGAAGAGGCGATCACGCGCGGCTTTGCCGCACAGCTCAAGGCCGGCGTGGTCGAGCTCCACTCCATCGATTTTCAGGACAAGAAGAACGCCGCGTTGACCAAGGGCTATCGAATCACCGGGCCCGCTTTGATCGTGGCGAAGGTGGTCGACAACAAGGTGGCCGAGTTCAAGAACCTGAAGGAAATCTGGACCCACGTGGGCGACAAGAACGCGTTCATCAAGTACGTCCAGGACAACGTCACCGCCTACCAGGCAGCGGCAAAATGAGACAGAGCCGGACAACCCGTTTTCACCATTCCTTCAGCCCGCGCGTGGGGTAAGCCAGACCGGAGACCTGCCTTGCTTGGCTACTTGCTGTATGTCGGAGCCGCCCTCTATTTGGGCATCTTGACCTCGATCAGCCCCTGCCCCTTGGCAACCAATATCGCCGCGGTCTCGTATATTGGGCGCAAGGTCGGAGACTCCCGCGCGGTGATCCAGGCGGGCCTGCTTTACACCCTGGGCCGATGCCTGCTCTACCTGGCCTTGGCGGCGTTGCTGACGACCACGGCGATGTCGATCCCCGCCATCTCCGTCTTCCTGCAAAAGTACATGCACCTGGTTCTGGGGCCGATTTTCCTCGCCCTGGGGATGTTTCTCGTCGGGTTGATCACCGCGAGCAGCGGCGGCAGCATGATGAGCGAGGGGATGCAGAAACGGGTCGATTCGATGGGCATCTGGGGCGCGCTGCTGCTGGGCATCCTTTTCGCCGTGTCGTTTTGCCCGACTTCGGCCGCCTGGTTCTTCGGTCTTTTGGCCCTCACGATGGGCTCCGAGGCCGGGGCGATCACGGCCGTGCTCGACAAGGTCGGCATCAATCTGCCCGAGGTTTCCATCCCGGCCGGTTCGCTCATTCTGCCGCTGGTCTATGGCATCGGCACGGCATTGCCGGTGTTGCTGGTCGCGGCGCTGCTGGCGTACAGCGCCCAGGCGGTGGGGAAAACCTACAACGCGCTCTCCAAGGTGGAGTGGTGGGCCCGCATGACGACGGGCTGGGTGTTCATCGCGATCGGCATCTACTTCAACCTGAAATACGTGTTCGACGTCGTTTGACGATGCCCGCTCAGGCCTGGCCACCCTTGCTTACGCTTCGGGTTTCCGATCGGATCATGTGTGATCCAGGTTTGGGTTCGGCGGCACGTCGGTGTCCCGGGCCGCAGCCGCGTTTCCGCCGCATCTGCCCGCGGCGCGTCCGGCTGATTGACGTATTTTCGGCCAGGGCGCTATAATTCAGGGGTTCGTTGCACGAAGACTGAGGGCGATTCACGGTCGATAGGGGAGTCAAAAAGATTCCGCAATCGGGGGGACGCGACATGGATACTTGGCGATCTTTCCGGTGGGGCGCGGGAATCTTCTCTTGGGTGCTAGCTGTTGCACTGTCGGCGGCGCTGCATGGCTCCGTGGAGGGGGGTGAGATAGGCCCCGTTGGGGTCCAGGGCGTCGAGCGTCCCGCAGCAGAGTCAGCGCCCGACAAAGGGAACGCGGAGAAGAACGTCGACCAGCCAGCTGCCGCCCGCCCGGCAGCGGGGGAGTCGGCGGCGGGGTGGCGAATGCGGTTGACCCTGCCGATCACAAGCCAGACCTACCAGCAGGCGCGGCGGTTTACGATTACTGCGCTGGACCGGGCGACTGCGTCGGGTGGAAAGCCGGTGCTGATTTTCGAGTTCCACGTCGTGCCCGGCCAGAGCGAGTTCGGGCGCGGCAGCGACTTCGGGCCGAGCTATCAGTTGGCCGAGTTTCTCTCCGGCGGCAGGTTGGCCGATGCGACAACCGTGGCCTTCCTTCCAAACTCGATCCAGGGCCATGCCGTGCTCGTGGCGTTGGCCTGCGACGAAATCGTCATGGCGCCCG
>JAAYCB010000049.1 GCA_012744395.1 Pirellulaceae bacterium | reverse complement strand
TCGGGCATCGTCTCGCGGATGGAGAAGGGCAAGTGGACGGCGGAGCAGCTTGCCCCGGTCGTGAATCTGTGTCTCGATACATTCGGGCCGGAGCGGGTCGTCTTCGCCAGTGATTGGCCGGTCTGCACCCGCGGCGCCACGCTCGGCGAGTGGGTGACGGCACTCAAGCAGATCGTCAGCTCAAGGCCGATCGGCGAGCAGCGCAAGCTGTTCGCGGAGAACGCGATCGCGTTCTACAAGCTGGCGTAGCCTGGCAAGGTTCAAAGTGGGATGGTGAGAACCGGAGGACGGACTGGTTAGCCGGTCTTGTGCCCGTCTTGAGGGGCTCGGAGAACGGATCGCGAAAGCGCGAAAGAGACAAGTAGCCGAAGAGATCGCGTTTGGCGACGTCTCGTGATTCTCTCCGATTTCGCGTTTTCGCCCTTTCGCGATTCTCCTATGCTCGATTGGGCCTTGAACCTTGTCCGGATTGCGCGCCGCGCGCGGATCGCCGCCCGGCGGAACTGCCGGCTCTCAGCGGTCCGGCATCAGCCGGTCCATCGCCTCGGTCAGCACCGCCTCGACTTGCGGGGCGACGCGCGAGACGCGCCCCGTCTCATAGCCTCCTTGCGAGTAGGCGATCTGCGTGCAGATGTACCCCATGCCATCGTCGCCGTAGGCCGCCATGCAGACGAACAGTTCCGGGCGCATCTTCTGGGCCGCGAGCTGATACTCGACGCACAGCTCACCCGGCATGTGCAGGATGCAGACCGGCCCGAGCCGCAGGCACGCCAGGGGGATCTCGTGCCCCGACTTGATTCGCCGGGTCCAGGCCAGGTCGCGAGCGAGGCGGACGCGGGCCCTCAAATCGAGCGATTCGTCGGCCAGTCCCTTTGCCAGCGAGTTTTCCACAAGTTCGTCGCGCAAGGGGAGCGAGACCGGCACGACATTCCAAGCAACATCGCCGGCTGTAATCGCCACTTTCCGCTGCGACTGCCAGGCGGCCTTCATCCCCGCGGCGAGCCGCGCCGCCAGGATGGGGCGGTTTTCGGGCGAGCCGTCGTTGTACTTGCCCGCGGCCACGTTGCCCCCGGCGCCGTCGAAATGGATGTGCAGCGCGTCGGGCACCTCCCTTTCTCGCATCGCGCGGGCCATGCCCATGAAGTCGTAGCTCACGCCGCCGCGGCCGTAGTAGCTTTGCGGGTGGCAGGCGTAATAGGTCAGCGACGCAACCGGCCGCTGGCCGGCCCAAAAGCTGACAAGCCGGACATCGGCATCGATCGTCCCCTCCGGCGCCGCCCTGGCCGCCTCGTTGCGGCAACTGCTCATCCGCGTCATCACGCATTTGCCGTCGGGCCCGAGAATCCGCCGATTCGAGGCAACCTGTTCGACTCGGCCCCGGCCGTAGCCGACGTGGCTGAGCGGCACGGCGCCGGTAAGGGACCGCTGCGCGGCGGCCGCGGAGCGGGCGATCGCCTCGCGCGCCACCTCCGGATCGAACATCGCACCGCCGATCCCGTCCGCGGCAAGAATTGCTTCGGTTGTGAAATCCACGCCCGGTGTGTCGTGCGGGTGAACCGTGTGGACGGCGACCCGTTCGGGCGGCGTGCCGACGGCCTCGGCGAGCGACTGGCGAAACGCATCGTGCCCCTCGTTGCTGATCGCCACCCAGTCAACGGCACACAGCACGAGCGGCTCGCTCGAACCGATCAGGACGATTCCCCGCGCCGAGAGCCGGTCGACGATTTCCTTGGCCGGCGCGACCGAACCATGGCAGAGCGGACTGCCCAAGGGCGGCGTCACGTCGGCCTGGAACGTGGCGATCTTGAGGACCGATCCCGGAGCGGCCGGCGATTCGCTCCCAGAGCCGGGCGACGGGGAGACAACAACGATCAGCGCTGCCAGTAAGGTTGCATATCGCATCGCAGACACCTCCGAAGGTTATTCGAGCCGGATGAAATCGACGGCAAACTCGGCGCCGGTCAGGGTCGCCGGGTCAAATCGGAGCGAGACGATCACGCCGCGCCAGGCCGGTTGTTTGTCGAGGGCCAACGCGTAGTCGTGCCACTGGTTGTCGCCCGGCACGTCGAATCCGACCGCCGTCGTTTCGCTCGGCTGTAGGACGGTCGTGCCCCAGAAGAGCTGCACGCGGGTGGCGCGGCTGCTCTTCATGCGAATCGCCAGGTTCCTTGTTTCCCGCGAGTCGATGCGGACCGGCGGCCCGCTGAGAATCGAATCGTCACCCGTGGTCAGACCTTGCAGCGTGCCGCCGGTCACCTTGACCTGGACCGCCCCGTTGGGCGTCCATCCCTCCAGGTCGCCGCTGGTGTTGAATTCCCAGGCGGTCTTTTCCAGCGGGAACTCCAGGTCGTAGGGGCCCAGCCCCACGTCGGCGGGAACCAGGTTGGGCGGATAGTCGCCCGGCGGGCAGAATGCGGACCGCAGCGCGTCGAGATCGCCGAAGCCATGCTCGGCATAGGGCTCGATGTAGCTCCCCTCGCCCCATTCATTCCACGGGCCGATGCAGACGATTTGCTTGCCGCGCTCGTCGGCATACCGCCGGGCCGCCTGGCAAAGCCGCCCGAACCGCTCTGGCGTCCGCCCGTGGATCACCCGGGCGCTGGCCCGGTGCCACGGCTCCGACGCCCAGCCGGTGTCGACGATCGGGTAGTATTCGAGCCCCGACGCCCGCTCGTCGCAATCCTGCCAGACCTGGGGGCTTGTCCGCACGACCTCCTCGAAGGAGAAATGCTGCGTGCCGAGTTGTTGCTCGGCGAGCTGGAACCCGTGGTAGGAAGTGAACGCCTCATATCCTTCGGCCTTCAACTGGCGGCATCGGTCGGCGTTGTCGTGGCTGCTCATGGCCACGAAGTAGATTCCCGGCAGGCCGGCCTGCCGGGCCATCCGTTGCGAAAGGGCGTAGAGCTCGGCCGCCTTGTCGCTGCCGCCAAGGTCCTCACGGATGTTCTGCGGCGACCAGATGAAGATTGCCGGACGACCGTCGATCCGGTAATACTCCTCGGTCTTCAGGTAATGGTCGAGCCAGTACTGCGTCACCTGCCGCCAGTCTTCCAGCGAGTGCGTGCCGGGGCGATTGTGGTTGGCCCACATCACGGCCCATTTCAAGAAGCGTTTGTAGCGCGACTTCGCATAGGCGTCGTGCAACCAGTGTTCAAGGTGCCGGCTGCCTTGCGACCAGTACCAGTCGACCATGAAGAACGTCACCCCGTGCTCGACGGCCCACTTGATCTGCCAATCGGCGCACTCGGGATTCGACTCGTCGTACCAGTCGAGCACCGGCTTGCGGATGGGGAAATCGAGGATCGGCGCCCAGCGAGCGGCGGTCTGCCAGCCGGGAAAGTAGAACGCCCCGACGTCGATCCGGCCGCGGACCGGCCGCGGCTTGGGCACATAGCTGCTCGCTTCGACCTTCGGCGCTGGAGTGAAATCGACGGACGCCTCCGCTTCGACCGGCGCGAATCCCTCCATTTCCAGCGTCGCTTTGAACCGCGCCGGGCCGGGCGCGTCGGCGCGGACTGTCCAACGCACGCTCTTGGGCAGGTAGGGCGAAACCGGGGACAAGGCTTGGACCGCCGGGCCGAGAATCTCGATGCCCGGCGGCGGCGCCAGCCGCGCGCTGGCGCCGGCGGCCGTCTGGCCGCCGAGATTCCGCGCGGTCAAGGTGAGCTGGGCCGGGTGGCCGGCGCGGTTGACGCCCTCTGTTTTGCCGAAGTAGGCGACATCTAATTCGGCCGGCCCGCGGAGGTCGTCGGCCACTTCGATCGACTCGATCCGCACCGCCGCTCCGGCCGCGTCGGTCGGCTGCAAGCCGACGAGGATCACCTCGCCCCGCCACCGCCGCAGCCCGCCCATGTCGATGTTGTAGGTGTGCAGGCGTCCGTCGGCCTTGATGGGGAAGGAGAGGTCCTCCCAGCCGAGCTGCGTGCGGCCGGCGGCATAGATGCGGCCAAACGTGCCGGCCGAAACGGCCATCCGCACGCAGACAAACGGCTTCTGCCGACCGTTTACCTCGAGCGTCGGGCTGAGCAGAATCGGCCGGTTGCCCGCTGAGCGAAGCGCCAGGCCGGCGGGCGAAACGTCGATCGATTCGATCTGCTGCATCGGCTGCCAGCGGAGGCCGTCGGCTGCCATCGACCAGTGCGGCTGTTTTTCGGGCGGCCCGGCGGCTTTGTCGAGAACGCGGATCGCCTCGATTTCAAAGTCGCCGTCGGGCGGCACGTCGACGCGGAGCCGGATCACCTTGCCCGCCGCGTGCCAGAAGGGATAGACGCGGTAGTCGTGGAACTGGCCGTCGCCCACGGCCGAGAAGGCAGCGGATTTCTCCTGGCTGAAACCGCCGTAGCGCCCCTGGAGCGTTTCGGTCCAGAACAGCTCCCCCCGGCCGGTCTGCTGGCAGCGGATGCGAATCTCGACGTACTGCGTCGGCGAGCTACGGATTTCGAACACCGGCCCGAGCAGGATCGGATCCCAGCCGACCGCGCGGCCGCGCAAGGCGCCCCGTTCGACCCGCGCCCCTTCGATATGCCCGCCCGCCGACCAGCCGAGCAGGTCCCCTTCCTGGTTGAATCTCCACTCCTGGAGGACTTGCTGCTGCGGGGCGGCCTGGACCTCGGCCGCGGAAAGCGCCATGTAGACTCCTAAGATGGTGCAGTGGGCTGCAATCGTCATCGTCATTCATTCTCCAATGAAAATGCTGCCAACAAATCAGGCCGCGGCCGTTCCGCCGCTCGCCGGCACGGGGCTGTCGCCATCCGCGGCCTCATGATAACCGCCGGATGCATCCAGAAACAGGCGCTCGCCCGCCCTTGTATTGGGCCGCAAAGGCGTTTACGATGAACGTTTGTGACAACTCGGCTCCTGTCTGAGAGAGGTGATGTTGATGATGACCCGTTCTCTGTGTTCGTTGGTTTGCCTGGCGGCCTTGGCGATTCTCCCCGTGGCGGGATGTACCCCCCCCGCTTCCGAGGATGTCCACGGTGTATATAACGTAAGTACGACCGGTGCGGGCGATCTCAGCCCGATCACGACTGCGGGTCTCGACGGCGCCGAACCGGGCTTGCCCATCGAGATCGACGTCACGCCGATCACGACTGCCGGTGAATAACCTGGATAAAGGGGTATTCTGAACCCGCCCAGAAGTGGCTTGGCGTGCTTGACGTGATCGTTTGCGGCTTGCGTCGATGCCTGCAATGGTGGATCGGGGGAGCGGTCCGGGCGGCGGATCCCTGAGCCGTTTCTTCAGCGGTTAGCCCGCTCGAGTTGCCGCAGCACGTCGCTGACTTGCTCGTGAACGGAGTCGGTCTGGCGGACGACCAGGGCCCGGCCGGGCCGCCAGTAATGGATGGTGCCCAGGCCGCCGTTGATGTCCCAGGAAGCCGGCGCGATGGTTTTCTGGATCAGTTCGACCAATGCCGCGCCGTGGTCGTCGCCAGCCGCTGCCGCTCGGCGTGGCGGCGCGCCGGGCGAGGGCATCGCGGGGGCCGGTCGGCCGCGCTGGGCGAGATAGTCGTCGGCTGCTGGCTGTCCGCGGGTCGGTCCGCGCCCTGGCGGGCCGGCGAGCCGCCTGTTGCTCGCGAGCCGCTTGCTGATCTGGCCGCTGAGCGCATGGAGCCGGCTGCGGACTTTGGCCGTGTAGCGGTCGCGCTGCACGCCGGCCATGGCCGTGTCGCACTTCAGCTGGTTGTAGAGCACGAGCAACTCGCGGGCCGCCTCTTCGGCCTGGCTGTCCTCCGGCGCGGCCAGGCGCGGAAGGGCCTCGCGAACCGCCGCGAGCAGTTCGCGGCCGCTGCGCGGCGAACCGCTGGCCGCTGGTGGCGCATTCCCGCCGCCCGACGTTGCCGCGGGCGGATCGGCTGGCTGCCCGGCGGTGGAAGCGGTTGCGGTCGGCGGCATCGCGGCCGTGATTTCGGCAGCGGCGGAAAGCGATCCACCGATCAACGCCAGCAGGGCAACCCGCAGCGGCACCATGATTTGGCCCTCCCGGAGGATTCTACCCGTTTCCGGGGGCGATGTCGAACCGATTGGATTGCCGGTCAGCGCTGGCCGGGCTCGTCGGGCCGTTTCAAGGAGATCATGTGGGTCTCCGAGCCGATCCGCCCGGCACCGTGGGCGTCGATGACAACCCGCGCCCGAGCGAGCGACGCCGGCAGATCCAACTCCACCGTCGCTCGGCCTTGCTCGTCGGTTCGCAGCAGCGGGGACCAATATTCCCATCCGGTTGGCTTGGGCTGGGGTTCGGCCGCAATCATCGAGGAATCGTCCGCGACTTGCCTGGTGGCTTGCCCGCTGTCTTCACGAGGATCCGTCTTGTCAGCCAGGCTTTCGCCAGGCTTTTCGGCTTGGTAAGGGAGAAACGCGACGGCTCGCATCGGCGCCTGTCCCGGCCCGACAAGCAGCAATCCGACGAACAGGCTTGCCGCGGCCGCCAGGATGGTCGGCGTCCAGAGCCGGATTCCGCTGGCGATTCGCAGCAGGCTGAGCATTGCCACCAGGACCAGCAGGCCCGCTCCGCCCAGGACCACCAACGCCAGGAGAATGTCGGCCGCCAAGCGGTTGCGCGCCGCGCCGCCCGCAGGCTGCTCGCCAGCGCGGCGTTTCAGCGCTGCCAGATTGTCCAACATCAACGGTGGCTGGATTTCCGATCGCCACCCGCGGCGCTCCGGCGCCGCTGTCTCGCCATCGGGCTGGCCGATCGTGCCGGCCAATCGTTCGGGAGGCGGTGTTTCGCCCCCGGTCCCCAAGAGCAGGTCCAGCGCCACTTCCGCCTCCGGCGACTGGCTCAACAAGAAGTCGGGATTGTCCCAAGGTTCCAGGCGATCGACCGCCTCGCGCAACAGAAACTGGGTAGCCATTGCCGGCGGATGCTCAGCGGAACCAAACGCCTCTGGATCGATCACCGATACACCGAGGATGCCGCGGACCGGCTTCCCATGCTCGTCGGTGATGGCAATATCGAGGCGGCAGCGATCGCCGCGGGCGCAGGTTTTGCCGCCCGGCTTGATGCCGACCAGGAGCTTTCGCGACGGTCGCCGGTAGACAAGTCGCTCCGCCAGAGGTCGCGGTGGGCTTGTCCCGTAGTCGAAGATCGTCAGCCGGATCACGCCGGCGGCATCGTTCGGCAGCCGAATCGCCACGGCGTGGGCTGCCATCTTGGTTCCGAGTTTTTCGGGCGCTTTCGTCAAGAACGCGGCATGCCCGACCTCGACGCCGCCGCACGTTGCTCTGGCCACCAGTGGCAGCCCCGCCTCGGCCGCGCGGACGTTGAATTCAAGCGGCGCGGCTGGGGCAACGACGTTCGATCCGGTGTTGAGGACGATTCTCTGGCTCGGCGAGACGAGCGGCAACTGGGCCGCGATCTCGGCGCCTGTCGGCTCTTCCACAAGCAGCCGGTATCGCTTGCCGACCTCCGGGGTGAGGCGAAACAGGCCGCGGCCGCCTTGGACGGTTTCAACCGCGGCATGATAGGCGCCGCTGTCGTCCACAATCCAACCTTTCAGGTCCACCGGCCGCCCGAGCGCGTCGCGCGCGGTGAAGTACACCCGGTTCTCCCCGGCGGCGGCCAACGCGCCTCCTTCGGGGAAGAAGCGGACGGCCAGCCTGCCGGTCTGGATCGGTATCTCCGCGGTGATCCGCTCGCTCGCCCCGCGATCGTCGATCGTCGCGGTCAGCTGGCCTTCGCCGCGCTCGATTTGGCCTGGCAACTGGAAGCGGATCGCCAGATCGCCGGCAGTCCCGAGCGACGTCGACTGTTGATAAACCCGCTCGCCGTCGACGGTGGCTTCGACTTCGACCTTGGCGCCGCTGGCCGGCGCGGCGCCGGGCCGGGTGGCCTTCAGCGCTGCCCAGACCTCGGCTCCGGGACCATATCCAGTCTGGGCGAAATCCAGTTCGGCGCGCAGCGCCGCCGTGGCTTGCCGCTCGACGCGGAACGGACACCGTGCGGCGCCAGCGCCGCTGGCCCGTGCGACGAGCGTATAGCGGCCCTCGTCCGCCCCGGAGGGCAGTTCGAAGCTCCCGGAGAGAACGCCCTCGCGGGCCGCATCGCTCCCGAAGCGTGCCATCGGCCGGCCGAGCGGGTCGACGACTTCGAACTCCAGGGCGGTGGGTTCGGCAACCGCCAGGTGGTATCGCGACAGCGTGACCGACCGGTAGCGGACCGTCTCGCCGGGCCGATAACTGGGCTTGTCGACGCTGACGAAAGTCGCCAGCCCGGGCTGCAAGACGAACAGGCGGCTTTCGGCCGACTCGCGGGCCCTGCCGGTGTCGGCGATGATCTCCAACCGGACCTCCTCGGGCAGGTCCAGTTCGGCGGGGATGGTCACCTGGAGCTTGCCCCCCTCGTCGGTCTGCTCGGTGTGGGCCAAGAGGCGCGAACCGGCGGGTGAAACCAGGGCAAAACTGACCTTGGCGGGAATCGGCCGCCCCGTGGCCGAGAGGGTGGAAACCGTGTAGCGTTGATCGACCTTCGCGTGGATCAACGCTGGCCCCGTCACGCGGAGCCGCAATTGTTCGCCGCTCGCGTCGGCCGTCTGCGCGCGATGCCGGTTCCAGCCAAAGGCGGAGAGGAGGATCAGGACTGTGGCGGCGGCGGTAACCGCCCAATAGGCCCCGCGCGACCACGGAGGAGGATCGGCTGCCTCCACGATCCGCCACGCCGGGGGAGGCTCGCCGCCGGCCGGCGCGGCCGCCGGCGGCCGCGCGAACGCAAGCCTTGGCGACTGCAAGCGCGCGGCATCCCCAAGGATTGCCGCCGTTTCGCGGAGTTGTTCATAAAGGCGGGCAAGTTCCGCGTCGCTGCCGATCTCGGTGCGGAACCGTTCCGCCTCGTTGTCGGCCAGCAGCCCGTAGATCAACTCCAACATCCGATCTTGAATATCGGGATCAGGCGGCATTTCTCGAGGTCCATGGTGTTGTCTTCAGTCCGCCGACTCGGGGACAAGGGCCGCGCGCAGCTTTTGCAGCGCACGGCTCATGCGGTTCTTTGCGGCGCCGACGGGAATATTCATCGCCTTGGCGATCTCTTCGTAGGTCATCTCTCCGTTCTGCCACAGCAGGAACACCTCTTGCTCTTCGGGGCGCAAGTCCAACAGTCCGCGCCGCGCCAGGGCCAGCTTCTCCCGCCGGCTGGTCTCCGCACCGGAACGATCGCTCGCCCTGGCGGCGAGGATCGCCTCGTCCTCCGGCAGCGGTTTGTGCCTCCGACGCCAAGTTGCACCGCGAAGGTCGCGGCCCAGATTCAGGGCAATACGGAAGATCCAGGCCTTCAGGTTGCCGATCCGCGCCACCCGCTCGTTATGACGCCAACAGCGGAGGAAGACCTCCTGGTAGGCGTCCTGGGCGTCCTCTCGGTTGCCGAGCAGGCAGTACAGGGTACCGAGCAACTCATCCTGCCACTGGGCAAAAGCCTGCTCCAACACGGAGCGGCTTTCCTCCGCCGGTTCAAGACTCGAGGATGGATCGCGAGAATTCACTGGCTCGCCCAATCAGACGACTCACCGAGGGAAATCGTTGTCCTTCGCGGGAACGATCCCGGTCTTCTCCGGTTGATTCCCGTAAAGCCGAACCTAGCCGAACAGCTCCCCCGCGACAAGGGGGTCGAGGCCGGTGCTGGATCGTTTGAGACGCGTAGTTCGTGCCGTTCGGATCGTCGTAAAACTCTTCGGAACTCGTCGAGCAGAGCATCTCGAACGTGGGCAGGCCGCGTCCCTCGATTGCCTCCTGCAAGCCGGCAAGCCGCCAATTTGTGAAGCCCTGGATCCGCCCTTTTGCCATGCCGCACTGTTCGACAAGCGAACCGAGACCCTTGTTCAACCAGGCGGGGCACTGAGGAAAGTCGGCAGCCATGAAGGGATGGACGATCTCGTGGACCAGCGTTCCTCCACCGGTGGCGACTGCCGGGTAAAATCGGCGGAAGTTGTTCCGGCCGGTTTCGCCTTGGTCACGCTGGTTCGGCTGCGGGGATCGGGTTGGCCCCCGAGCGGGGCGGCACGATCCGTGCCAACCGCCTCGGCCGCGCCGATGGCTGTCGCGCCCTTGGGCGGCACCGGGCCGCAGTCTTGCGCGAAGGCGAAAACCGCCCCGAGAACGCTCAGCACCGCAATCGAGCCGATCAGAAATCGTCGCAACATCCGTTGATTCCTCGTGCGGGCCGATGGGGGCGGTCTCCCTTGAGTCTTTCTTGCCCGCTTGCCCAAGACGGATCACGCGGGGTATTCTTGAAGCAGCGGGCGACCTCCAGCGTTGCTCGTCTGGCGGGGCGGTTGGCATGGCCTTGACGCGATGGGCCGGCGTGTGACCGATCGGAAAACGGGGTGCCCGAGTGGCTCTGTGTATTATCCGTAAAATTTACCCTTGCTGCCAGAACCGCTGCCTGGGAGCGCCGGCGGGACCGGCCGCACTGGCGGTGAGCGTCGTGTTGCTCGTCGTCACCACGGCCGGGGCGGAAAAGCAGGGCGATTCCACGCCCGCGGCCGATCGCCAGGCGGAAATCCATCGCCTGATCGAGCAGCTTGGCGACCGCGATTTCACGGCCAGGGATCGGGCCCAGGAGCAGTTGGCCAAGATTGGCGAAGAGGCGTTCAACGCCCTGACCGTGGCCGCGAACGACCCCGATTTGGAGATCGCCTCGCGGGCGCGTTACCTGCTTCGCAAGATCGAGGTGCCGGCCGTTCGCGACGGAGATTCCGATCAAGTTCGCGCGATTCTCGCCGATTACCGGTCGGCCTCCTCCAGCGAGCGGCTCCGCAAGGTTCAATCGCTGCTCTTGCTCCCCCAGGGCGAGGGCTCTGCGGCTGCCTGCCGGCTTTGCCACATCGAGAAGTCGCCCCTGTTGGCAAAGTTCGCCGCCCTGGAAGTGATCAACCGCTGGCCGGTCCATGCCGAGGGGCGGCGGCGGATGAAGCAAGCGATCGACGGTGAGCTCAGACTCAGCGGCCAGCCGTCGGCCGAATGGCTGCGCTGCTACCGGCAATTGGACGACGATCCGGAGGGGCGCCTCGACGCGTGGCGGCGGCTGGCAGCTGCCGAGGCTGAGTTGCTCAGCCAATTCCCGGCCAGGTCCGATCCGCGGCTGGTCGCCTCGCTGCTGTTCCACCTGGCCTGTTGGGAATCGCAAGCCGGCCGGCAGGCCGCCGCCGAAGTACACTTCAAGGAGGGCCAGAAACGGGTTGCCGCACTGGCCGAGGAGACGATCGAGTTCCATCTTGACATGGCGTATTTCTTCCGCCAGCGGGGCAAGGTCGATTGGGCCGTCGACGAGTACCGGGTCGTCCGTGCGATGGGATACGACGAATACGTGCCTTTTGCCCAGATCGGCCTGGCCGAGGCGCTCCACGACGCCGGCCGCGACCGCGAGGCGGCCGAGGCGCTCGACGTGATCCTGCAACTGGCGAAGAGACAGAAGCTCCAGAGTCTTGACCTGCTCGAATCGAGCCCCGAGAAGATCGCCGCGCGGATGCACTACATGCGGGCGCGCGAGGCGTTGCAGCAGGGGAACGCCCAGCAGCACCGCCACCACCTCGACGAGGCGCTGAAGAATGATCCCGAGGAGTTGGACGCCTTGATCGCCGCCTACCGCCTGACCGACCTGGGCGACGAGCGGCGGGGGAAGACCGCGGCGCTGATCGCACGGGCGGCCGCGTCGCTGCGGCTTCAGGCCGAGCAGACCCCCGACGATCCTGCCGCCCACAATCAATTCGCCTGGCTGGTGGGCAACACGACGGGGGACATCAGCGCGGCCCTGCGGCACGCCCGCCGCGCGGTCGAACTCGGCCCCGAAAACGGCGCGTACCTCGACACGCTCGCCCACGTCTATTTCTACGGGCTGAACGATTACCCCAACGCGGTCAAGTACCAGTCGCTCGCGGCGGAGTACATGCCCTACTCCGGCCTGATCGCTCAGAAACTCGAACTGTTCCGCCAGAAGGCCGAGCCGCCCGGAGGGAACGATGCCGAGCGCGGCCCGTGATCGCTTGGGCTGCCAGCAGGCCTGGCTGGCCGTCTCTCTCCTGGTGCTTGCGTTCTGCGTCGTGCTGCCGGCCCCCGGTCCGACGGGCGCAATACGTCTGCCGCTGATCGGCAAGCAACTGCCCGATGTTTGCAGGATGAAACGTGATTTCGGCGTCGATTGCCCGGGGTGCGGCTTGACGCGCTGCTTCGTGGCGATGGCGCACGGCCGCTTTGCCGAGGCGTGGGCCTATCATCCGATCGGGGTTGTGCTGTTCCTGCTGCTGGCAGCCCAGGTCCCCTACCGAACGTATCAGTGCCGGCGGCTTCGGCGCGGAGAGATCGAGTTGAAGCATTGGACGCTCAGCCTTCTGCCCTGGCTGCTCGTTGCGGCGGTCTTCGTGCAGTGGGGGCTGCGGCTCGTGGTCGAATTCTAAGCCAATCCTCCGAGCAACCGGCCCACGGCGTAGGCGGCGGCCGCCGCCAGCCCGCCCACAAGCAGAGTCTCCAGTCCCGACTTGAACCAGTTCTTGCCGGTGATCCGCACCTTGATCGCACCGAGGGCAAAGAGCGTGATTGCGGTCAGCAGGCTGGCGGCGGTAAACGCGTCGAACTCCAGCAGCGGAACCAGCCGTACGGCAACGAAGGCCGCCAGCGGCACGAAGCCGAAGATCGCAAACGCGAAGAAAGTCACCACGGCGTTCTTGACCGGCGACTCGCCGGAGGCGACGATCCCCAGTTCCTCGACCATCATCACGTCGATCCACGTCTCCTTGTGGCGGGAGATGATCTCGGCGATCGTCTTGGCGTCGTCCTCCGGCATGCCCTTCTCGACGTAGAGTTCGACGAGTTCCCGCTTCTCGCCTTCGGGGTAATTTTCCACCTCCCACTGCTCGCGTTGGCGTTCGGCCTTCTGATACTCCAATTCCGCCTTCGTGCTCAAATAGTCGCCCACCGCCATCGACAGGCCGTCGGCAACCAGGTTGGCGAAGCCGAGAATCAGCACGACCGCCGCGCCGAGCTGCGCGCCGCCAACGCCGGCGACCACGGCGAACGTGGTCACGATGCCGTCGAGCCCGCCGTAAACAGCGCTCTTCAGGTACTGCCCATGCTCGTGTCGGTGCTGTTCCTCCGCCGCGGCCGAATGGGCCGCCACGGTTGCCGACACGTCGCCCTGTTGATAAGCCTGTCGGGCCCTATGGAGATCGCGCGATGGGGCCATGCGGGGACTCCGGGGATGGTTCCAGGCTCGCGCGGCCAGCAGTTGGACGCTGGTCCCTGCCCGGCCGTCCAACGTGTGCCCTGAAGCCTGCGAGTTGTGACCTTTTCGGCCATTTTAGCGTGCAATGTCTTGCCGGACCACTTGCGCCGCGGGCCGCCCGCGGCGGCTGCCTGGAATTCCGCTGGCGCGTCTGTCACAATGTCGTTTGTCGGATTGCAGCCGAAGCAGACTCTTGAACGGATCCCAGATGAAACGCATTGAAATTGGCGGCATCGAGCTTGCCGTCGTCGATCGAGGCGCGGGCGTTCCCTTGGTGTTGGTCCACGGATTTCCGGTCGACCACTCGATGTGGCAAGGCCAGATCGACGGACTGGCGGGGGACTGCCGCGTGATTGCGCCCGACTTGCGAGGGTTCGGCCGGAGCAGTGTCACCCAGGGCGCCGTCACGATGGGCGAGATGGCCGACGATCTGGACGCCATGCTCGACCGCCTGGGAATCGACGAGCGGGTCGTGCTCTGCGGTCTATCGATGGGGGGGTATGTGGCCTTTCAGTTCTGGGCCCGGCACCCTCAGCGGCTGGGCGGGCTGGTGCTCTGCGACACGCGGGCGGCACCGGACACCCCGGAGACGGCGCGGGCACGGCGGGCGACTGCCGACCAGGTCGTGGCCGAGGGACCGCGGGCCCTGGTCGACGGCATGATCCCCAAGCTCTTCGCCAAGAGCACCCTGGCGGAATCGCCGGAATTGATCGAGCAGACCCGGCGGGTGATCCTTGCAGCGCCTCCCGAGGGCATCGCCGCGGCTGCCCGCGGCATGGCCGAGCGGCCCGACATGACGCCGCGGCTGCCGCAAATCACTTGCCCGGCCCTGCTGATCGTCGGTTGCGAGGACGTGATCTCGACGGTCGAGGAGATGCGGACGATCGCCGAGCGGATTCCCAATCGGCGGCTGGTCGAGATTGCCGGGGCCGGCCACATGGCCCCGCTCGAACAGCCTGAGGCGGTCAACGCGGCAATTCGCGCGTGGTTGGCGGAATGTGTTACGGGTTGAGGGCCGGGAGACGCGGTTGCGGAAGGCGACGGGTCGGGAGACCCGCGCCACGGGAGAGGACGGGCCGCTGTGAAAGAACAACCTTACACTGTTTACGGGGAGTCAACACGATGCGCATTTCCCAACCCTGCCACGGTGCGATCCTCGCAGGCGCGTGGCTTGTTGTTCTGGCCTCCGCAGTCGGGGCCGAAGACTGGTCCCAACTGAAGTTCGACGCTCGGCGCTCCGGCAACGTGCCGGAGCGGCAGGTGGCGACACCCCTGGGACTCGTGGCGGCGATCCCCCTGACCGATGCCGTGTTGGCCGCGCCGATTTGCAGCGGCGGCCGTGTCTACGCTGTCGATGCATCGGGTGTCGCCTTCTGCATCGATGCCCAGTCGCTGAAGATTCTCTGGCAGACGCCGACACCGGGCGGGCCGGCCAATTGCAGCAACATCTCCTCTCCGGCCCTTGCCGGCGGCTTTCTCCATTTCGGCACAACGGGCGGCCGCTATTTCGTCCTCGATGCCCGCGACGGATCGATTGTTCGCCAGATCGCCTGCGGCGAGCCGATCTTCAGCGCCCCGGCCGTCGCCGGCGATCGGGTCTACTTCGCCACGCTCGGCTCGCGCGTCTACGCGATCCAACCGGATGGCACGGACTGCTGGACGTGGGACTTCGTTCGCGAGGTGATCCAGTTCGAGGGCAACCGCTGGGAAGGCAGCGATTGGCTCGCCCACAAGAAGGGCCGCGTCAACTGGCGGGATTCGTTCTGCTGTTCGATGGATATTGCGGTCCACGACAAGACCGTCGTCTTGCCCGCCGGGGGAAGAACCGTGTGGATCAAGGACCTCGGCGATCGGCCGGAAGTGCGCGCGTTGGGGATCGTGCCCGCCTATTCGGGCAGCGAGTATCCAGCCACCTTCGGGCAGAGCGTGGGGGAGGACGGCGCGGTCTACCGCCAGTGGCACCGCCGCGACAACGCGGGGCGCGTGGAGATCTTCCGCCTCGAGGACAACGAGGTGAAGACAGCCTTCGTGCCCGGCACGGAAACGGCGATCAACCTGCCCGGACTGTTGAGCTTCTGCTCGGTCAGCCTTCGCGGTGAGGACGTCTACCGCTGCCGGCCCGAACGGGGCATGGAGTTCTGCCGCCACAGGCCGCGGAACCAGCAGACGGAAAGCCTCGGCGGATTTCCTTCGATCTGTTCGCCGATCCTGACCGCCGAGCATGGCATCTACGGCGGGCTCGACGGGCGGTTGCACGTGGTTCCCCTCTCGGGCGGAGAACGCTGGTCGTTTTCGACGGCTTTCGGAGCGCCGATCTCGGCGCCGGTCTGCGTCTGCGACGGGCGGATCTACTTCGGATGTGAAGATGGCTACCTCTACGTGCTGGAAAAAGGGGGCGCTGCCCCGCTGCCCACCAAGGACCTGGAGGTCTGGAAAATCCGCCATCCGTTGACCAGCCCGCTCGCCGCGCCCGAGTACGACTGGCCGACCAACTACGGCGACAGCGCCAACACGAACGCCAACGACCAGGGGCTCGCACTGCCGCTGCGGATCAAGTGGATTCGTCGCTATGAAGGCACCTTCAAGCACCTGCCGGTCTGCGGGGGCGGCCGCTTGTACACGCACACCTCCGAGGGGCAGATCATTGCCGTCGAGCAGGAGACCGGCCGGCTACTCTGGCGGCGGTACTATCCCGACGTGCACCTGTCGTTCACCTCGCCCCTGTACCACCAGGAGCGGCTGCTGCTGCCGCAGGCGGGCATCAAGACATCGCAGTTGCGCTGCTTCGATGCGGCTACCGGAAAGCTCCTGTGGGAAGCCCCCTTTACCGGCTCGCCAAGCTGGAGCCGGCAGGCGCCGCCGCTGGTCCACGACGGGCTTGCGATCTACGCCTTCGGCTCCGGAAGATACGCCGCCCAGGGCTCGGAGAAGGCGTTTGTCTTCAGGGGCCAGCCCGAAACGCCCCCCGGCGGCGAGGAGGTGATGAGCTTCATCTACACGCACGACAACCCCTATTACCCGAGGGACAATCGGCCGATCGTTCGAGCCTGGGACCTGGCAACCGGAAAGGAGGCCTGGACACGCGACTTCTCCGAACTAGGCTGTGGTGGCAACGATTGCGGGCTATGCCTGATGGACGGCACGCTCTATTACTCGACGTTCTTTGGCTACGCCCCCCGGCGCGGCGAGCAACCCAAAGCCAACGGCCTGACGGCGGCGCTCGATCCGGCGACGGGCGAAGTCCTCTGGCAGACGACCGGGCACCACGTGACAGCCGGCTGCACGATCTCCGGCCGGGACGGCCGCCTCTATGTCGGCGGCTACAACAAGCCCAACCGGCTCACCGAGAATCGCTACGTCTGGTGCATCGACGCCAGCGACGGATCGCTCGTCTGGCAGTCGGAGCCGGTGGCCTCGTCGGTCAACGTGATCACCGTCGGCAAGAAGTTCCTCTTCACCAACGCTTCCGGCAAAGACGGGCATGTGATCGACCGCCAGACCGGCAAGATCCTCTCGCGGTTCAATTTCGGATACGCCTGCACCCGCTTCACGCTTTCGGAACCCTACGTGCTCGGGGCCAACATGGACCTGATCGATCTGGCCGACGCCAACAAGCTGGCCGCCACCGGGCCGGCCATCGACAGCCGGGAGTGCGTCGGATCGGTGATCTCCAACGGCCGCCTCTTCTACACCTCCCAGGCCAGCGGCCTCCAGGTGTCGCAGGTTTACGGCCGGGAGGCAGCCAAGGCGACGCTCCCCTGGCAGCAATAGGCAAACCGCGTCATCGATCGACCGTGTTGCGCGGCGGTGGCGGTGGGGGAGGAATCCTCGGACCCGGCGACGGCGGTCTGGGAGCGGGAGGTTGCGGCATTCTGGGCGGATGTGGCGGAACTGCCCCGCCGGGAAGCGTCCCCGTGGCCGGACTTTGTGGCAAGGGCGGAACGGGGGCCGAAGCCGGCGGGGGGGCGGGCGGAGGCGGCGGGGGAGTGATCGTGGAAGGGTAGGCGGCCGGCGCCAGGGGCGGCGCGTCTGGCAGCGCCGCCGGGCTTCTCTGAGCAGCCGGACTCGGCACGGGCTCTCCGCTCCTCTGGTGCTGATTGAAACGGAGGATGTTGCCGCCGAGGCGGAGTAGATCGCCATCTCGAAGCACCGCCGGGCCAGTCAATCGCTCGCCGTTGAGCAGCGTGCCGATCCGTGTGGCTCGGTCTTCGAGAACGTACGTTCCGTCGGGCTGGCGGATGATCCGGGCGTGTTCGTTCTCGATCTCCCGAGCGGATGGCCCCAGAAGCGGCAGCGGGAGGTGGTCGCCGCGGCCGAGAATCGTGGCCACCTGGTCGAGGATCAATTGCCGGCCGGGGCGAAACCCGTCGAGGACCGTCAGCCAGGCCCGTTTCAACACTACGTGGGTCAGCCCGATGAGGGCCCCGATGGCGATTCCCAGCATGGTGAACGCGCAGGCCCGGCTGGCCATTTCGGTTCCAGGGCCGGCAATCAGATCGAAGAGGATTCCGCCGATCATCCCGCCGAGGGCGCCGCCGATCGCCCCGTTGCGGACCCGGCGCAACGATTTGCGGGCGAACCCTTCCGCCGCTCCGATTGCCGAACCCATGATCATCCAGCCGAGGGATCGCGGCAGGCCGGCATAGGTGTGCAGCAAGGCGCCGAGAAACCCGCCGGCAAGACCGCCGGCAGCCCCTCCGAGAAGGCCGAAGCAGGACTGCCGGAGCCGCCGCGCCCATTGTTCGGCCGTCTCGCCCACCAGCCCGAAACCGCAGCCAATTGCCCCGCCGACAGCCGTTGCGGTCAGCGTTGGAGCGACAACCGACCACAGGCGGATGGCGGCCGCCGAGTCGCCCAGGGCGCCGAGGTAGCGGATCGGCCGTTCGAGCAGCATCCAGGCGATGAATGCGGACCAACCGCCGAGTACCGCACAGTAGTAAACGAAGCGAGAGAGCGACATGAGCGATGCGTGCCTGCGGCGCTATGGGATTCTCGGGCGGAGTCTCCCTCTCCCGCCCGGTTGCGCTATGATCCCATCCGCTGTCCGAGGAAGCAAGGCTCCATACGGTCACGTCGCGCCGAGACTCAGCGAGCCGGCCAACTCGCGGTTCTCTTGATACCAGGCCACGCAGCGCCGCAGCCCCTCTTCGATGCCGACCTCGGGCCGCCAGCCGAGAAGGCGTTGCGCCTTTTCGACACGGGCCCACGTGGCGGGCACGTCGGCCGGATGGGCCGGCCGATATTCGATCGCCGGTTCGCGGCCAGACATCTCGCTCACCAGGTGGATGATCCGATCGAGCCGCACCGGCCGGTCGCCGCCGAGGTTGATCACCTCGTAGCCCAGCGGGGCCAGCCCGGCGATCGTGCCCCGGGCGATATCGTCGACGTAGGTGAAATCGCGCTGTTGCGTGCCGTCGCCGAATACCGTGATCGGCTGACTCTCGGCGATCCACCGGCAGAAGCGAAACACGCTCATGTCGGGCCGGCCCGCGGGGCCGTAGACCGTGAAGTAGCGGAACACGGTCACGTCGAGGCCGTGCAGGTGGTGGTAGGTGTAACAAAGCGTCTCGGCGGCCTTCTTCGACGCGGCATAGGGCGAGAGCGGCCGGTTCGTGTCGGCGTCTTCGGCAAACGGGACCGGATTGTGCGCGCCGTAGAGGCTCGATGTCGAGGCGAGGATGAACTTCTTCACGCCGTGGCGGCGGCAAAGGTCGAGCAGGTTGAGCGCTCCGGCGGCGTTGGCCTCGTAATAGGTCCAGGGATTCTCGACGCTTGGGCGGACGCCCGCCCGGGCGGCCAGATTGAAGACGGCCGAGTAGGGTCCGCCCGCCGGCTGCGGCTCCGCCGCGTCTCTGGCGAAATGCGCTGCAAGGGCCGCGCGGTCGGCGATATCGACCCGCTGGAAGCGGAAGTTCGGACGGCCTTCGAGCCGCGCGAGCCGCCACTGTTTCAGCCGCGGATCGTAGGCGTCGTTGAGATTGTCGATGCCCGTGACCCGGTGCCCCGCCTCGAGCAGCATTTCGCTGACTTTCGACGCGATGAAACCGGCGCAACCGGTTACCAGGTAGTGTTTCAACTGGTCGCCTCCCACCTGCCGCCCATCCTTGCCGACAAACAGGGCGGCCGTTCAGATAAGTCGCCCGAAGGCCTGTGAAGGAACGGTCGCCACTGCCCGGTCAGCCCGCCCGGGTATGAATCCGAGGCATCGTCTCCTCGACGTGGCGGAGCTTGACGACGGCGCCTGGCGGCAGGCGGCGTTCGGCCATGATGCCGCGCGTCGTCGTCGAAAGGAACGGATAGAGCTGCGCGGCCGGTCCGTCGCTGAAGTCCTCTTGGAGCTTCTGGAGGATATCGTTCCAGCACAAGCCGCTGCGATAGATCACGCGGTAGGCCTCTTTCAACTGGCTGATCTGCTGGGAGGTGAAGCCGGCGCGGCGGAGACCGATGGAGTTCAGGCCGACAACATGACTGCTGAGGCCGTCGAGCGTGACAAACGGGGGCACATCCTTGTTGATATGGGCCTGGCCTCCGACCATGGCATATGCGCCAATCCGGCAGAACTGATGGGCGGCGGCCGCTCCGGAGAGGTAGGCGCGGTCGCCAATCGTCACATGGCCCGCGAGCATCGAGTTGTTTGTGAAGATCGTGTGGTTCCCGATCCGGCAGTCGTGGGCAATGTGCGTGTTGACCATGAAGAGGTTGTTGTCGCCGATGACCGTCTCGCCGTCTTCCTGGAGAGCCCGATGGAAGGTGACGTTTTCGCGGATCGTGTTGCCCGCGCCGATCGTGAGCCGGCCCGGGTTTTCGGGAATATTGACGTGTTGCGGCAGCCCCCCCAACACGGCCCCCTCGAAGACGAGGTTGCCCGGCCCGAGAACCGTGCCATGCTTGACCACCACGTGGGCGGCGAGATGGCAGTCTTCCCCGAGTTGTACATCGCGCTCAACTACGCAAAACGGGCCGATGGTCGCGCCGCGGCCGAGCCGGACCGAGGGATCGACAATGGCCGAAGGATGTATGTTCACAGTGGCTTCCCCTGGTAAAGTGGCAGGACCGAGGGCAGGACGCGGCCGACATCGGTGGGGTCGCATGTCTCCGCCCGAAACGCACCTTCCTGCGTCAGTCTGTATCGGTTGTTCCCGCGGCGCTAATTCAAATCGTTGCAGTGAATTTGCCGGAATTGTCGCTCGCAATGCCAATCGACTCGGTCCGGCCGCGCGGATCACGGTCGTCCGCTCACACGCGGCACGGCGCCCGGTCGCTGGAAGATGCTTGATTGCAGGGGGTTAGGCGCCCAGCAGCAGGACGGCACTCGGTTGAACAGCGAATTCCGTTCCATCCGCCAACCGAGGGAATTCCGTGCCGCGCTCCGGGCCGCTCTTCATCTGGCTGCTCCTTCGAGTTACAACAGGGGCAATCGGAGATTGCACGAGAAGGTTTACGGGCCCCGCCTCGTTCCCAAGCTGGAGCTTGGGAACCAGGATTGCTTGGGAACCAGGGTGCTCCGGCTTGGGAACCAGGATTATGTTGATTTCCGGAACAGACTTGGCCAGCGGGAATTGAATCTTGAACCTTGTCAAGAGGACGCATTCCCTTCTCAATGTCTGCAAGGGAAGGAGTTGTGATTATGGGAAGTCTCATGTTGGCACTGGCAATCGTGCTTGGCGCCGGTGATGCGGTGGAAGATGCCAAGGTGCGGGTCGTCTCCGTCCGGCGGGTTTTCCACAACGGCGAGCACAATGCCTTTACCGATCTGGCCCGCTTCCAGGGCAAGCTCTACCTCACGTTTCGTAGTTGCCCTGACGGGCACATGGTGCATCCGACGGCGTCGATTATCGTTCTGGCGAGCGACGACGGGCAGGACTGGCGGCAGGTGCACTGCTTTCACGTCGCGGAGCGCGACACGCGCGATCCGCATTTTCTCGTTTTCAAGGACCGGTTATTCGTCTACACGGGCACATGGTATAGCGGCGCAACGACGCTCGCCCGCGACGACTACGATCTGAACAAGCATCTCGGCTATGCCGCCTGGTCCGACGATGGGACGACGTGGCACAGCCCGGTGATGCTCGAGGGGACGTTCGGCCATTACATCTGGCGGGCGGCCGCTTTTGACGGCAAGGCCTACCTCTGCGGCCGGCGCAAGGCCGGGTTCGCCATCGGGCCCCGAGGCGAGGGGCGCGAGGTCGAGTCGTTGATGCTCGAAAGCGACGACGGCCTCGTCTGGCGCAAGCGGGGGGTGTTCCAGGAGACGGCCGGCGACGAGACCGCGTTTCTGTTCGAGCCCGACGGCAGGATTCTCGCCGTGGGCCGGCGGGGGAGCGGCCCGGCGCAACTCCTCAAGTCGAGCCCACCCTACGAACAATGGGACCGCAAGGACCTGGATCGCTACATTGGCGGCCCACTCTTGGTAAAATGGGGCAACCGCTACGTTGTCGGCGGGCGGAACACGACACAAGACCGCGGCCCGAAGACCTCGCTCTGCTGGCTGGTGAACGACACGCTGCACGAGTTTGCCGAATTGCCCAGCGGCGGCGACAACTCCTACCCGGGCCTGGTCGAACTCGCGCCCGGCCGAGCCCTGGTCTCCTACTATTCCAGCCACGAGCGCGATGCGGCCGGCAGGCAGATTACCGCGATCTACCTTGCGGAACTGGCGATCGAGGAATGAAGCCAAAGCGGAGAGCGGAGAGCGGAAGAATGTTAAGAGCCGGCCGGTGTCGGCTTTGACCAACGATCAAGAGAAGGAATAACCAGATGCACAGTTCGAATCGTGTTTCAAGGGTCGGAATCGCGTTGCGTAGCGCAAGAATCTCGCGGCGCGGTTTTCTCGGCGGAATCGCCGCGGCGGCGGCCACGGCGATCGTTCCCCGCCACGTGCTGGGCGGCGCGGGGCATGTTCCACCGAGTGAGAAGACCACGCTGGCCGGGATCGGCGTGGGCGGGCAGGGCATCCAGAACATGATCCGCTTCCAGCAGTTTCCCGAGATCCAGGTCGTCGCCGTCTGTGACGTGAACCGCCAGAGCGGCGGCTACCTGTCGTGGAACTGGAGCCAGGGGAAGGAGACCCGGCTTGCGGGGCGCGCGCCGGCCCGCCGCGTGATCGACGAGGCTTATGCCAAGCAGAAAAACATCGGCAAATACCGGGGCTGCCAGGCCTATGCCGACTATCGCGAGCTGCTCGAGAAGGAAGACGTCGACGCCGTGATGGTGGCCACGCCCGATCACTCCCACGCGATGATCACGCTGGCCGCGATCGAGCGGGGCAAGCACGTCTATTGCGAGAAACCGCTGACGTATTCCGTCTACGAGGCGCGGCAGGTCGCCGAGGCGGCCCGCCGCGCCAAGGTGGCCACCCAGTTGGGCAACCAGGGGCAGGCGTCGGAAGAAGACCGGCTCGTCCGAGAGTTCATCCTCGACGGGGCGCTCGGCCCGGTCCACGAGGTGAAGATCCTCTGGGGCGGCGCGTTCTGGGCGGGGCCGGAATGGGATGGCCGGCCGCCGGAGACCCCGCCGGTGCCCGAGGGGCTGGATTGGGACCTCTGGCTCGGACCGGCGCCGGCACGGCCGTACCACGCGGCATATCACCCCTGGCGGTGGCGCGACTGGTGGGATTTCGGCACCGGCCAGATCGGCGACATGGGATGCCACAAGTTGTCGACCGTGTTCAAAGCGCTCAAGCTGGCCCACCCGACAAGCGTCGAAGCCAAGTGCGACGATCTGAACGCGGAAATCTACCCCCGCCGGTTCGAACTCCACTACGAATTCCCGGCCCGCGATGGGATGCCCCCGGTCAAGCTGAGTTGGTACAACGGTCTGCTGCCCCCGCCGCCGAAGCATCTCGAGGCGGGCCGCCGGATGGCCGGCGATCTCTACATCGGCGAGACAGGGACCCTGATGGGACACCGCATCGTCCCGGAATCGCGGATGCAGGAGTACGGGCGGCCTCCCAAGGTCCTGCCACGCTCGGTCGGCCATGACAAGGAGTTCGTCGACGCCTGCCGCGGCGGCGAACCGGCCGGCTCGGACTTTGTCGCCCACTCCGGATTGCTGACCGAAACCGCCCTGCTCGGCAACGTGGCCCTCCGCGCCGGCAAACGATTGGAGTGGGACGGGCCGAGCTGCAAGATCACAAACGACGCGGAGGCCAACGCGCTTCTGCACCGCGAGTATCGGGAAGGATGGATGTTGAAAGCGGAGAGCTGAAAGCGGAGAGCGGAAAGTCCCTCCTGGTTCCCAAGCTGGAGCTTGGGAACCAGGAAAAGTCTGAACATAAGGACCCACGCATGTCTCAGAACGCAATCACGCGCCGTGAGGCGATCAAGGCGGGAGCCGCCGTGGCGGCGCTGCCGCTGTTTGCCACGCCCGCGGCGGCAAGCGACGGCGAGAAATCCAAGACGGAGCCGGTGATTGGAATCGCGACGCAGGGCTTTAGCAACGACACCAACCACAGCCTTGCCGAGGAATTGGCCGGCGCCGGCATCCACGTGGTTCAGCTGTTCCTCAACCAGACAGACAGCCGCTACTGGAGATATAACGGCCGGTCCGACGTCTCCGGCCTGACTGCCCAGCGATCGCAGGCGATTGCCGACGCCTACCGGTCGGCCGGCGTGTCGATCCACAGTATCGGCGTCTATACGAACTTGATCCATCCGGACCCGGCCGAGCGCGAGGCGAACCTGGCCTATTTCGATGCGATGATGCAAATTGGCGATGCCATGGGCGTCCAGACGTTCATCACCGAGGCCGGCCATCACCATCCCAGCGAGCCTGCCCCGCCGGTTGAGTACCACTTCCAGGAAGAGGTCTGGCACCAGATGGTCGCCACGGGCAGGCAACTGGCCGAGATCGCCGAGCGCCGCGGCGCGACGGTGCTCATGGAGCCGTTTTTCCGCGGCTTTCTGGCCAGCGCGAAGCGGACGCGGCTGTATCTCGAAGCGGTCGGCTCGCCGCGAATCCGCGCCCTGCTGGATCCGGCCAACCTCCTGGAGGTGAACGACCTGGAGGAGATGTTCGACCAACTCGGCGCCTGGATCGATTGCCTGCACGCCAAGGACCGCAAGCTGCATGTCGATCGGGGCGTGCCCGCCGGCCAGGGAGACCTCGAGTACCCGAAGTTCGTCGCATTGGCCGCAAAGCGGACACCCAGCGCCCCGCTGATCCTCGAGTACGTCGGCCGCGACAATTACAGGCAGGCCCTGGCGCATCTCCGCGAGGCAATCCGCTCGGCGTAGCAGCCGTCAACCGTCAGCCGGACGAGCGCGAGACGCTCACGGGCGCCGTCGCATTTTCCCCCGCAAGCAGGGCTTTGAATCTGCGGACCACCGGATCGGTCTCATCGTAATCGCACTCGGCCATCACCGCCCAGTAGGCCGCCAGATCGCGCGGAGACGTGGTTTCCTCCCAGCGAAGCTCCACCGCGTCGTTGAAGGAGCAGACGATGTGCAGATCGTCAAAATCGAGCAGCACGCCCCCGTGCTGCTGGTGTGCTTCGCGCGCTTGGGCCAAGCCATAACAGTAATACATGGCTCCTACCTCTAGTAACCAGTCTAACCACTGGCAAGGGCGGTTGCCATGTCCCCAGCCGAAAAGATGTCCCGGATCGAGGGGGAAGTCTCGCAGGCTGCCTCGCTTCTCCAGAACCCCCGCGCGGCGTAGGCGGATTGCGCGGCATGTTTGCACCCCGTCTCGCCCTCAATCACGGAGGCCGGGTCGCGCTTGACCTGTGCCGGCCGATTCGATCATCATTTCCATGAGTTCGAAGGTGATCCCGTGCCGGGCAAAGGCGGGGTGCTCCGGGGCGACACCCGCCGCGGGACGGAATCCGAGTTTCCTGAAGAAGCCGGCCGAGGAATTTCGTGCAATCGTGTGAACTCGGTTGCACCCTCGCGATGCCGCCTCGCGGATCAGGGCTTCGACGAGTCGCCGCCCGATGCCGCGGCCGCGCTCGCTCGCGGAGACGGCCAGGTGCCTCAGCTCAATCTCGGCATCCGCTGTTTTAGCGGCGACGAGTCCGCCGACAAGGCGGTCGTCCTGCTTGGCGACCAGTTCAATCTGCTCGCCAGCGACAAGAAACCGCCGGCGCACCTGGCGCGGCAACCCGATCGGCTGCCAGAGGACCCGCCAGAGCAGTTCGTCCATGCCGGACACATCGGCCGGGTTCGACGCAACCTGTATCAAGAGCGTGTTCATGGGCCGCCAGGTCCGGTGTTCGATCGTCGGCCGGGCCGTGGTGATCCGCCACCGCGGGCGAGCCAACCCGGCACGGCGGCGTCGCGGTGTTTCGGGTTGCTTCCCCGACCGGTTGGCTCGGCTGCCGCCGGCCCGCCGGAGCCCGTGTCTTGCCCGCCGTGCATCCGGCCGCCGTTCTGGCCGGGGGTCAATCTCTCACATGCAGTATGATCGTCGGGTCGAGGGGATAGCGGCCGAATTGCTCGCCGTAGAGGGCCAGGCCGCCGGGGAGCGACGCATCCACCTCGAGCCGAACGGTGAACTGCTTGTCCGCGGCCGCCGCGCGGACGGCGCTGGCCGGAATCGCGGCCGCGACGAGGTAGCCGTAGGAGCCCGCCTCGCGGAGCTTGCGATCCCGCAACTGGGCGTGCCAGGAGAGGATGCCGCGATGATCCGCCGGATCGTCGGGCAGGTCGAGGCGGCCGAGGGGCTGGCCGGCCACGCGGACGCGGACGGCGGTGGGGAAACGGACGGTGTCCGTCATCGGATAGGAGTTCGGGTTCCGGCTTGGATCGTGCGTGCCCTTGCCCCGCATGAAGTCTCCGTCCTGGGGCGTCGCCCCCTCGCGGTCCTTGCCGAACAGTTGCTTGGCCGACGCCTCGAATACGAGCGACGCGCCTTCGACGACGGCGGCGTCGACGTCCTCCGGCCAGGCGATGCGGTACTCGAAGTAGCCGTGGCCCGCGCCGTTGACCTTGAGGCCCTCCAGCACGTTCCACTGC
The DNA here is from genome assembly GCA_012744395.1 of Pirellulaceae bacterium. Lineage (GTDB taxonomy): Bacteria > Planctomycetota > Planctomycetia > Pirellulales > Thermoguttaceae > JAAYCB01. The sequence goes on along the minus strand of JAAYCB010000049.1, from coordinate 12,235 downwards.
TTGAGCGACCAATCGGCCGCCGCGAAACTGCTCGGCGCGAACCGCAGCAGGATCATCGGGCGGTCGCCATGAATCCGCTCTTGCCGCGGCGCGGGGCCGTCCGCGATCCGAAACGCGGTGAAGTTGCGGTGCAGCACGACGCCCGCCTCGTCCTCAAGGCTAAGCGTCAAAACCGCCAGGCAGGGCGTCTCGGGCATCGTCACCGCCAGTGGCTCGACCTCCTTGGAGAGCCAGGGCTGGAAGGCGATCTCCCGCACGCTCCGCGAGAACCATTGCCGCCGGCCCAAGTTGTCCCAGCCGGCCAGGGTGGCCCGCAGCCGCAGCTGCGGGCTCGGCGCGCTGTCGGTCAGGAACGACAGCCAGAGCGGCACGGAGACGCGCTCGCCGGGCTTCGCGTCGCGGCACAGCTCCGAACCGGTGGATACATACAGCGGCGCGTGCAGGTCGCGGAGCGACATGCCGGAAGCCAATTCCTCCAGGCCGGTCTCCTTCTCGCCGCGATCGTAGCGGTAATAGCCGTTCCACTCGTTGACCACGTCGTGGTGTTCCGTGTACAGCCAGCCGCAGACCTGCGGATGGCGGCGGAACTCGTTCATCATGATGTGATAATCCCAGCTCCAATCCACGTCGCCCGTGCTCCCCTGGTAGCCCCAGACGTTGCCGCATTCACTGTTCAACAGCGGCTGCGCGCCCTGGGCTCGGCCGGCGACGAAGTTCCACTTCGAGCCGGTAAACGTGTCGGCGGTCACCTGGTCGAGATGCTTCCGCCACTCGTAGCCGGGCAGGTAGGCGTGCCAGCTGTTGATATCCGTCTCGACGTGGTCGTGGTGGCAGGGCGAGTTGTCTTCCACCAGCCGCGTGGGGTCGAGCTGCTTCGCCAGCCGGTACATGGAGGCGACCCACTGCTGCGTTTCGGGCAGGTAGACCCGCTTGTCCCCCTGTTTGGTGAACAACCCCCAGGTCTCGTTAAACGGCACCCAGCAGAAGATCGAGGGATGATTGAAATCGCGCCGGAGCATTCCGCGGAGGGCGTGCTCGATCTCGCCGCGCATCTCGGCGTCGGGCTCGCCCCAACTGTTCGGCACGTCGCACATCAACAAGAGGCCCAGCCGGTCGGCCCAGTAGAGCTTGCGGGGGACGTCGATCTTGACATGCAGCCGGTTGGCGTTCAGCCCGATCCGCCGCGAGCGGAGGATCTCGTCGCGGATGAACTCGTCGCTGGGGAACGCGTAGAAGCCCTGCGGATGGTACGACTGGTCCAGTGCCATCCGCAGATAGAGCGGCCGGTTGTTCAAGGCGATGTAGGGGTGGTTCGTGCCGGGGAGGTTGACGACGCTGATCTTCCGCATGCCGAAATACGTGTTGACGCGATCCGCCTGGCCACCGGCTTGGAGAACGGCTTCCACCTCGTAGAGGAAGGGGTCGTCCAGCGACCACAACCGGGCGTTGGGGATGGCGACCTCAAACCGGACCTCCTCGGCGCCCTCGGCCACGGCTTGCGAGACCTCGGGCAGATCGCCCGTCTTGAAGCGCAGCTTCACCGCCGTATTCGCCGCGGCGGCGGCGGCGAGTTCGGCGCGGACGGCGACCCGGCCGCGGTCGACGTCGGGCGCAAACTGCACGGATCGCAGGAACGCTTGCGGCCGTGCTTCGAGATACACAGTCTGCCAGATGCCGCGGGCGTTGCCGTAGCCCTGCTTGCCTTCGAGCTTGAACGGTCGCGGGCGGTCGTCGACGCGGAGCGTCAGGCGGCCTTCGCGGCCCGGCTGGAGGCGCGGCGTGAGCTCGAATTCAAACGGCGTGTAGCCGCCGCGGTGCGTCCCCAGCAACTGGCCGTCCAGCCACACCTGCGTCTCCCAGTCGCACGCTCCGATGATCAGAAACACCCGCTGGCCTTGCCATGCCTGCGGCACGTGCAGCGTCCGCGAGTACCAGGCCAACTCCGCTTCGTCGGCGACCTGCGAGAGCCCCGAACCCCAGGGGAACGGCACAACGATCGTCCGCGGAAACGGCTTCCCGCCATCGAACCACTTCTCCTTCAAGCCCGCGTCGGCGGCGTCGAACCGGAACTGCCATGGTCCGTTCAGGTTCAACCACCCGGACCGCTGGAAATCCGGGCGCGGATGTTCCGCCAGCGGAATCGACTCGCCGCCGGGCGAAACGCCGCAGCAAAGGGCGGCGGAACTCCAGAAAAGGGCCAGCAAGACGCGCGAAAACGTGGTTCCCGACAAACAGATCAATCGCATCGGAGTGCTCATGGAGGGCATGGACCTTGAAAAAACGTGCGTGGGATTCCCGCTTGTGAGTCGCGGGGCGATTTCTCTTTGGAGTGATGCCAGGGCCGCCGGGACTCGACAATGGCGGCATGGCAACCCCGAGTCTTGTTGACAAACGGAGCCCTGTCAAGCGGCCCGTCCGGTGGACGAGACACCAAGCCGTGGCGGACCTGCACGGCGGTCACTTCCGGGAAGAACGTCCTTCCTCCAACACCGCCCGGGCATGCCGCACGTAGTGACCGCGGATGTCGCCTGCATACTGCTGGAGAATCTTCTCGCCCAGCCCTTGATAGTCGCCGAGGCGGTAGAGGACTCGGGCGAGCGCAAGATCGCGCTCGCCGGACTTGCCGCGGGCGGCGGCCGTCAGGCCCGCCGTCTCGCTGACGGCCATCCCGCGGATATCGAGCTTCTGCATCGCTTCGCCCAGCGGCTTTGCTGCGGCGGGATCGCCCAGGGCGTCGAAAGCCAGTGCCAGCGCGCGGTAGTGCGATACCTGGCCTCCCTTGTCTTCGACGAGCAGGGCCAGCTTGTCCAGCAGCGGCGCCAGGGCCCGAGGATCGCGCGTGCGGCCCAGCGCGATCAGGTAGCTGTCGAGCCATGTGACCCAGGGGAAGTAGGTGTCGATGCGATCTGTGTCGAATTCCCTGCTGCTCTCGATCCTGGCGATGAGCGTCTCGACCCCGCTGGCGTCGCCGAGCATGCCGAGCACATGCGCGCAGCGGAGTTTGCCCGCGGGGGGCGTGGCCGGGTTGCGGTGCGCTTCCCGCATCCAGCGGATCGAGCGATCCTCCGACGCCATGATCACGCCCAAGCCGGAGTAGTCCTCTGCGGCCAGCTTCCGCACGGCCTGGCGAACCCGGGAGTCGGCCAGCGGGAACGAATCCTCGTGCTCCAGCACCTCGGCAGTCAGGCAGCCGATGCCGACCAGGTGGGTTTGGAGGGCCTTGATGTCGATCGCGCGGGCCGGCACGCCGGCCTTGGCGGCCATCGCGGCGGCCACGCCGGCCGCGTAGCCCAGGTTCTGCACGCCCGGCTGCATGCGGATCGAGGGGATCGCGTCGCAATCCGCGCTGAGCCCGACGCCGATCACGAGGACGCCGTCGATGCCCTTCGGCAGCAGGCAGCGGTAGGGCGTGTAGGTCATCCCGCCACGCCAATTGTTGATCATGTAGAAGGCGTGGACCGTGTATCCGTGCTTGTCGAGCCGGCCGCCGTTGCTGATCCCGACGGTGTCGGGGAACGTGCGGCGGTTGACGATGTCGAGCGGCGTGAGGATGTAGTCGCCCACGATCCGCCGCCGATCGCGCGTGTCGATGAGCTGGCCGAGGTCGTACGCGCCGGGGTATTTCTCTTTGGCCACCAGGTACGCGCTCCAGACATCGATCATGTCCGACTCGTCGATGAAGGTCCAGTCGGTGTTGATGTATGTAGCGCCGGGCTCGCTCTGCGGCAGGCCGGCGCCTTGGATTCCCAGGTGATCGCCGCCGGTGTACATGCACTCGGCGCCCGCCGCGGCGGCCACGTCGGCGTGGCCGGTGCCGTCGATGACGGTCTGGCAGAGCACGGCGCCGCGGCCCTCGGGTGTGGCGATGACCACGCCTTTGACCTGGCCGCCTTCGACCACCGCACCGCAACCCTGCGCGCCGAACCAGATATCGCCTCCGGCCTTGCGGATCTCGCTGCGCCACCACTCCTTCTTGCCGATCACGTACGATGGCGAACCGATCTTGCTGATCCCGGCTTCCGTCTCCTCGGTGAAGCCCTTGCGGTACCCCGCGCAGTAGATGCCGATCAGGCCCGTCGTGCCCACTCCGCCCAGGCCGTGCAGATACTCGACGACGAGCGTCTTGGCTCCCTGCCTGGCGGCGGCGATGCCCGCCGGCGCTCCGCCGGTGCCGCCACCGACGACGACCACGTCGTACTCGCCCACGACGGGAATCGAGCCGGCCTTGGCGGCAATCGTCGGCATCTCTTCCCGCCGCGTCGGCCGCAGCCCGCCGAGAGCCTCGCCGACGTCGCCCGGCACGGAAGGCGGCGAAGCGCCCGCGGGGGCGTGGACGCCCGCCGGCGCTGCAATCGCCATCGCCTCGTTGGCCGCGGCCTGACCGATGCGGCGCCCCAGGCGAATCAGCTCGATGGGACGGGCAAGCGTCTCGGCGGCCTCGCGCGGTATGTCCGCGCAGGTCCCAAGCACGAGCAGCCTGGCGATTCCCTTGGGCCGAAACGCGGCGATGTCCGCCGCGGCCGCACCGGGCCACGCGCCCCGCAGGCGCGCCTCGCCGTTGATCGGGTCGGGCGGGATCTGGAACAGGACCTCGGACTCGTCCACCTGCCGGGGGTGGAACGTGCGATCTCGGGCGACTTGCTCGGCTTCGGCAAACGAAGCGAACGAGCCGTCCTTCATTGGAATCGTGAGTGTGTACTCGATGAGTTCCGAATGCGACTCGGACATCGCCGCGTTGTACTTCGTCGCCCAGCTGCCCGTGCCAAACGAAATCGGCGGCTTGCCGCCGATCGGCCTGCGCAGCGGGATCCTGCGCGATTCGATCCCCGGGCCGCTCCGCGCGGAACCGCCCACCACAATCCGCTTGAACGTCTGCGCTGCGGCGGGGTAGGGCGCGAACTCGGCGCCGGCCAGGCGGGCAACCCACGCCCGGTCGGTCGCGTCGATGATCACCTTTGCCTTCACCGCCTGCCTGCCGGCACGATTCGCCATCACGATCCCCGCCAGTTCGCCCTGCGCGCCGCGGAGCACTTCGGTTGGGTAGCAGGTGTACAGAAACGGCACGCCGGAATCGAGCAATGCCCGATCGAGGGAGCGTTTCACCCGCATCGGGGTCGTCACCCGCAGGCCTTCGGGCTGGCGCTGCTCGGCCGGACCTTCAAACAGGATTTCGCCGATCAGCATCCGCTCGGCGCGCGCGGTCTTCTTGATGAAGCACTTGACATACCGCGCGCTGCCCGTGACCGCGCGGGTGATGTGAATTGCAGAGTCCACGAAAGACCCGGCGTCCAGCTTGCCGTTCTCGAGTTCCGCCAGCGGCGTCCACGCCTTGCCGTCGTGACTGGCGTGGAAGGCGATCCGTTCGACCTCGTAGGACCGCGGCCCCTGGAAAAACATCGCGTGCACCTTGCGGAGAAGCTGTTGCTTGCCGAAATCGATCGAGATCGTCACGTCGTTGCCGTACTCGACGCTCTCCGAATACGCGGAACTCCATTGGCCGTCGCTCAGCAGCCGCGGCGGCTGCGTGTCCTTGTGCTTCCCGGCGGAGGGTTGGTCGGTCTCGTAGGTGTATCGGATGCCCTCGATGGTTGCCGGGACGTGGAACAGTTCTTCTGCCAGCGGGTCGTCCAATTCCTCGCCCGGCTCGAGCCAGAGGCGGTACGTCGCGCAGAGGTCCTCGCCCAGATACGGCCTGGGAGCCGCGACAAACACCTTCGCCCCCTGCTTCGCCGCCGCCACCGCCGCTGCCACGCCCGCGGACGAACCGCCCACGACAACCACGTCGACATCGTATGCGACGGGGATCTCTCGGGCGGACTGGTTCACCGCCTTGCCGGCGGCCAGGCCGACCTGCGAGAGGGCGAGGCACAACACGGATGACAGCGCGATCGCGCCCCGTGGCCGGAGCGTTCGCCGCGCGGGGCTGGTCCGATGGTGATGGGACGTCATTTGCGGGCCTTTCAGGCAAAGGTCTCGGTGGAGGCAGGTGGCCGCGAGGTGGTGGTGCCGCGTCCGCGGCAAGCACGCCTCCTCGTCCCCGCAGCGCGGGTTGCCTGCCCAAAAAGGCGCTCGTTCCCGGTGTGCGATGCCGGCAAGCGGCCGCCGATCAGTATAGCGGGGCGCGTGCCGGGTGTCGCCCACCGCGCGCTCGATGGACAGTCACCGACTTGATCGTGTAGAATTCCGGCAAACTCATGCCGCCCCCTGCCAACCGCCCAACCAGGAGGAACCGATGAAACCCATCTTCCAGCGATCTGCGCTTGCCCTTTGCCACGCGGTGTTCGCCGCCTGCTGCCTCTGCCCCGCCCTGGCCCCCGCGCGGGGCGCCGCGGCCGAACTCTGGGTCGGCGCCGCCACGGCCGACATCACCCCGGACCGGCCGATCCCGCTGACCGGCGGCACCGCCGTGCGGATCGGCCGCGAGATTCAGAACCGGCTCACCGCCAACGTGTTGGCCCTCGAATCGCGGGACGGTCAGCGGTCGCTTGATCAGGCGATCCTCGTCGCCTGCGATCTGTGTGTGATCCGGCCGGGAATTCAGGAGGGATTCCGCAAACACCTGGCCGGCCGCCTGCCCGGTTTCGATCTCGGCAAGCTGGTGCTGGCCGCCACGCACACCCACACGGCGCCGGTGATCCTCCAGGACCGTTACGATGAGAAGGACTACGAGGATGCGATGCAGCCCAAGGAGTACGTGCCCTGGCTGTACGAGCAGATCGGCGAGGCGGTCGTCAAGGCCTGGGAGAACCGGGCGGCGGGGGCGGTCGCTTGGGGCCTCGGCCATGCGGTCGCCGGGCACAGCCGCCGCGTGGTGTACAGCGACGGCAGCGTGAGGATGCACGGCGACGCGAGCGTCCCCGAGTTCCGCGGCATCGAGGGCTACGAGGACCACGCTGTCCACATCCTCTGCTTCTACGACGCGCGGAAGCGGCTGAAGGCCGCCGCCATCACCCTGGCGACGACGGCGCAGGCCGAGGGCGGCTCCAAGGTGAGTGCCGACTTCTGGCACGATGTCCGCCGCTTGATCCACGCCCGTCACGGCGCGGAGGTGAGTGTCTTGGGATTCTGCGCTCCGGCCGGCGACCAGACTCCCCGGGCGCAGGTCCGCAGGAAGAGCGAAATGCGGATGTGCGAATTCCGCGGCTTGACCTATAGCCAGGAGATCGGCCGCCGCGTGGCCAGCGCGTTCGAGGACGTGGCCGGCGTGATCGCCAAGGACATCCGCACGGATGTTCCGCTCGTGCATCGCGCCGTGCCGCTGGAATTGCCCGCCCGGATCGTCAGCGAAGCCGAATACGCCGTGGCCAGGAAAGTCTGCGAAGACATCGATGCCAAGCAGACGCCGGCCAAGTCGGATCGTTGGACGCGGACGCTCTACGGGTCGGTGGCCGATCGCTACCTGGCCCAGCAAAAAGGCGAGGCGAAGACCTACGAGATGGAATTGCACGTGCTGCGGCTGGGCGACGTGGCGATCGCCACCAATCCCTTTGAACTATTCCTCGACTACGGAGTGCAGATCGAAGCCCGCAGCCCGGCCCTGCAAACCTTCCTCATCCAGTTGGCCGGCGCCAGCCGGGAGCACGCCTACTACCTGCCGACGCCGCGGGCGATGGCGGGCGGCGCGCTGAACGACAAGCCGTTCACCAACTACAGCGCGACCGTGATGACCAACATGGTCGGCCCGGAAGGCGGGCAGATGCTCGTCGACCGCACGGTCGCAACGATCCAGGAACTGTGGAAAGACTGATCGCTCACGGGGATCGTCTCGTTTTGCGGCCCGCGCGACTGCTTGGCGACCCCAGCAGCGCGCCCTGCCGCGAGCAGGCGATGTCTCCTCCTTGGCCTTCCGAATCAGGAGAAATTGCAGATGCGTTGTCTTACACGATTGTCGATCTTGTGGGGGATCAGCGTTGCCCTGGCGGGCCTTGCCAGCGGCGGATTGGCCGCGGGGGCCGAGTTGCTGATCGGCGGGGCCACCACAAGCATTACGCCGGATCAGCCAATCGCCCTGGATGGGCAGTTCCACACGCGGATCTCCAGAGGCGTGGACAACCCGATCACCGCCACGGCCGTGGCGATCGAGGCCCGGCAGGCGGACCGCGGCGCGGACCAGGCGGTCCTCGTGTCGTGCGATCTGGTGGCCATCCGCCCGGTGCTGCTTTCCGCCCTGCGCCAGCGGTTGGCCGAGAAGCTGCCCGAGGTCGATGCCCGCAAGGTGATTTTCACGGCCACCCACACGCACACCTCGGGAGTTACCGAGGAGGGCAAATACGAGATTCCCAAGGAAGGCGTGATGCAGCCGAGTCAGTACGTGACGTTTCTGGCCGACCGCCTCGAGCAGCTGATCGGCAACGCCTGGCGGGCGCGCCGTCCGGGAGGCGTCAGCTGGGGAGTGGGGCATGCCGTGGTCGGCTACAATCGCCGTGCGGTCTACGCCAACGGCACGGCCGCCATGTACGGCAAGACCGACCGGCCCGACTTCCGCGGCATCGAGGGCTACGAGGACCACGGCCTGGAGCTGCTCTTCTTCTGGAATACGGGCGAACAGAAGCCGCTGGCCGTCGCCGTCAACGTCGCTTGCCCTTCGCAGGAGGTCGAGGGGGGCTCCAAGATCAACGCCGATTTCTGGCATGATGTCCGCCAGCAATTCCAGACCGGCGACTACAAAGACGTCCTCGTGCTCGGCTGGCCGGCCGCCGCGGGCGACCAGTCGCCGCACCGGATGTACCGCAAGGCGGCCGAGCAGCGGATGTTGAAGCTCCGCGGGCTGTCGTACACCCAGGAGGTCGCCCGGCGGATCGTCGGCGAGATCAACGAGGTCTGCGGGCTGGTCCGCAACGACGTGCGGACCGATATCCCGTTTGTCCACACGGTCGAGGACGTGGCGCTGCCGGTCCGCAAGGTGACCGAGAAGGAGGCGGCCGCGGCCCAAGCCGAGATCGACGCCCTCGCCAAGAAAGGGGGGGCCGCGCGGCGGCAACTGTGGCAACAGAAAGTCGTCGATCGGTACCGCCAGCAGGACAAGGAGCCGACGCTTGCCGTCGAAGTCCACGCCCTGCGGCTCGGCGACGTGGCGATCGTCACCAACCCGTTTGAGCTGTTCCTCGACTACGGAGTGCAGATGCAGGGGCGGAGCAAGGCCCTGCAAACCTTCGTCCTCCAGTTGACCTGCGGCTCCGCCGGGTACCTGCCGACGGAAAGGGCGGTCAAGGGGGGCGGCTATAGCGCGATCGTCGCCAGCAACCGCGTTGGCCCCGAAGGCGGGCAGGTGCTGGCCGACCGATCCGTCGAGATGATCAACAGCATGTGGTAGCGCGGCTTCGTGCCGTTCGAGAAGAATCTCCGGGAGCGATCGTCATGTCGTCGAAAGAAACCTGCGGCAGTCCGCGGCGGTTTCTGCCTGCCGTTGCAGCGGGAATCGCCTTGGCCGGATTTTTTCCCAAGGTGGCCCATGCTCAATCCGCGTCGGGCGAGGCGGCCTGCTGGCAGACGATCGCCCCTTTCTTCTCGCCTCCCCCCGAGTTTGCGGGCGAGCTGGGCGCGTATCGCTCCCCGTTGCGGTTCGCCGACGGCAGCCCGGTCGAAACGCCCGAGGACTGGGGCCGGCGCCGCGCGGAGATTCTCCAGCAGTGGCACGCCTTGATGGGCACGTGGCCGCCGCTGATCACCGACCCCGAGGTGGAGGTTTTGGAGACGCAGCGGCGTGAGAACTTCGAACAGCGCCAGGTCCGGTTCCGCTGGACGCCGAATGAATGGACCACCGGCTACCTGTTGATCCCGGACGGCGAAAAGCCGCGGCCCGCAGTGGTGGCGGTCTACTACGAGCCGGAGACGGCGATCGGCTTGGGCAAGGAGTATCGCGACTTCGCCTACCAGTTGGCGCGCCGCGGCTTCGTGGCCCTGTCGCTGGGCACGACCGAGGCGACCGCGGCGAGGACCTATGCCCTCTACTATCCGGACATCGACCACGCCGAGGTGCAGCCGCTCTCGATGTTGGCCTACGCGGCCGCCAATGCCTGGTACGTTCTGGCCCAATGCCCCGCGGTCGACTCGCAGCGGATCGGCATCGTGGGGCACTCGTTTGGAGGCAAGTGGGCGATGTTCGCCTCCTGCCTGTTCGACAAATACGCCTGCGCGGCCTGGTCGGACCCGGGGATCGTGTTCGACGATCGGCCGAGCGTCAACTATTGGGAGCCGTGGTATCTGGGCTACCACCCGCGCCCGTGGCGCAAGCGGGGCCTGATCACCGAGGAGAATCCCGCCCGCGGACTCTATCCGCAATTGCTGGCCGCCGGCCGGGACTTGCACGAGCTGCACGCGCTGATGGCCCCGCGGCCTTTCCTCGTCTCGGGCGGCTCGGAGGATCCGCCCCGGCGGTGGATCCCGCTGAACCACGCGATCGCCGTCAATCGCCTGCTCGGCCAGGCGAATCGGGTTGCCATGACCAACCGCGCGGAACACTCGCCCAACGAGCAGTCGAACGCTCAGATCTATGCGTTTTTCGAGTCATTCTTGATGAAGACGAGCGCACGGGACTGACCTGGCGCGTCATCGGAGCCGATGGGGCGCGCCGCAAGGCAGACCCGGCGGACATTCCCATCGTCTCCGCGGAATCCGATCGCCAGTTGGCGGCGCGGCTGGCCGGCGCCCGCCCGCATCCAATCCCGAATCTCGCCCTCGCCGAGCGGCGAGCCCTGTTCGCTGGTCGCGCGTTGGCAGAGTTCGAGCAGGGAGCGTTGGACGAGTTGATCGGCGGAGACTCCCAGCATCCGCGCTGCCTGGGCATTCGACTCGAGGATCTTCCCATCAGGGTCGACGAGGAGGAGCCCGCAGGGGGCGAAATCGACGACCGCGCGGTAGCGCTCTTCGGCCTCCCGCAGGGACTGCTCCAGCTGCTTCCAGGCGGTGATGTCCACGTGCGAGCCCGCCATGCGGTACGCCTTTCCGTTTGCGTCGCGGAGGGCCACTCCGCGGGCGAGAATCCAACGGTAGGAGCCATCCTTGTGGCGCAGGCGGTACTCGTATTCGTAGTGCGAGGTCGTGCCGTTGATGTGCGCGTAGTTGGCGGCCAAGACGCGGTCCCGCTCGTCGGGGTGGAGCCGTTGCGACCACTCGTCAAGATGGTTGGCGAGCTCGTGGTCTTCGTAGCCGAGAATGCTCTTCCAGCGCGGCGAGAAGAAGACCTCGTCGGTCACCAGGTCCCAGTCCCAAAGGCCGTCCTGGGAGCCGCGGACGGCCAATTCGAACCGTTCGCGGCTGCGGCGCATCTCCTCCTCGGCCCGGCGCCGCTGCACTTCCTGCCAGGTCTGGATTTCCAGGCCCAGCGCGGTGGCCGATGCGTGGCGCTCGGCCGGTGCCTTGGACAGGGCGCGGAGGCAGGCGGCTTCGAGCGTGCGGGGCACATCGGGCCACAGCTCGCGGGGTGGTGTTGGTGCGTCGCGGACCAGCTTCTCCAACACCTCCACCGTACTGGAGCCGATGAACGGCGGCTGTCCCGTGAGAATCTCGTAGAGAATCGCGCCCAGGCCGTAGATGTCCGCGCGGTGGTCGATCAGATCGAGGCGGCCCTCGGCCTGCTCGGGGGCCATGTAGGCCGGCGTGCCCACGATGTCGCCCTGGAGGGTCTGCGTGGCGTCCGCCGACCAGCACCGCGTGTCGAGATGCGTCCTGCCGTGTTCGCGCGGATCGCCGAGCACCTTGGCCACGCCCCAGTCGAGCACCAGCACCTCGCCGAAATCACCCAGGAGCACGTTTTCCCCTTTGAGGTCGCGGTGAATCACGCCGCGCGAATGCGCGTAGGCGACCGTGTTGCAGACCGCGACAAACGCACTGAGCAGCGAGACCAGGCCGAGGGGGTCTGCTTCGCCTGCCCGCCGCGCTTGATGGTAATCCTGCGAGGCCTGGGCGAGCGTGCGGCCGTGCACGAAACGCATGCTGTAGAAAGGCGCGCCGGACCGCGGGGCGGCGACGAGTTCATAGACCGGCACAATCCCCGGATGCTCGAGCTGGCCGGTGATCTGCGCCTCTTGAAGAAACCGGCTACGGACCCGGCCGTGCCGGAGAAGCTCCGGCCGAAGCGTCTTCAAGGCCACTTCCCGGTGGAGTTGCCTGTCGCGCGCCCGCCATACCTGGCCGATGCCGCCCTCGGCGTGAAGACGGTCCATCGCGTAGCGCGACTCGGGCCAGTCGCTCGGCGGAGCCTCCAGTCCGTGCCCGTCCGGCTCGCGGCGGCCGC
>JAAYCB010000423.1 GCA_012744395.1 Pirellulaceae bacterium | reverse complement strand
TCGGGCCGCAACTACGTCGTCGGCAACTATGACCGGGGCGTCCTCGCCGAGGAGTACGCGAGGATCCTGGACCGAATATCCCACGCGCCGCAGCCTTATCCAGCCGAGGAAGTCCTGCTGCCCATGCCCGGCACGGCCGCTCAGCCAGTCAGCGCGACACTGCAACAGCCAAGGCAAGATGGATTGGAGAAGGCCGCCTGATGCCAAGCAACCAGACTCTCGCGGAGGGCGGTCTCCCCGGCCCTCGTGTCTCCTTGCGGTCCGTAGGACGGGTCTCCCGGCCCGTCTCACCGCCGTGGAGTCGGCGATTGGTGGGGCGGGCGCTGCCGCTTTGCCTCTCTGGGCTTGCTCGGTTCCCGGCCGGGGTCGCGGCCCGTCGCGTGTCCCTGCGCTAACAGTTTAACCCGAACCAGACAATGACCTCCCCCAGCCTGCTCTTCCACACGATACGCCATCTGCGACCGACCCAGGTCGTCAGCCGGGCGTATTATGGCGTAGCCAATCGCTGGGGCAGCCCAGACGTTTCCTTTCGCCGTTTGAGAGAAGCGGAAACGGGCGAGTGCCGCTGGCGGCCGCGAACCGATTTCCTCCCGCCGGAAGAGCAGGGGAACTCCGCGCCGGCGATCCGCGCGGCCCGATTCCGTTTTCAACACGACGTCCGCGACGCCGGCCGGCCGATCGACTGGACTTGCGCCGATGCGCCGATGCTCTGGCGCTACAATCTCCATTATTTCGACTATCTCTGGTCGCTCGAGTTCGCTCTCGGCCGGGCGATTGTTGAGGATTGGATCAGCCGGCACGCGTTCGGCCGCGGCCAGGTCGGCTGGGCGCCCTACCCCACGTCGCTGCGGCTGATGAACTGGTGCGGCTGGTTCTTCGGCCGGCATTTCGCGGCGACCAGCAGAGATTCGCGGTTGATCCGCGGTTTGCGGGCGAGCATCGGCGTTCAGGCCGCCTGGCTCTCCCGCCGCCTCGAGCACCACCTGCTGGGAAATCATCTCTTCGAGAATGCCGCGGCGCTGGCGATCGTCGGCTCGTGCTTCGATGGGCCGGGCGCGCGGCTGTGGCGGGACCTTGGTCTGCGGCTCTTGAGACGCGAGCTCGCCGAGCAGATTCTGCCCGACGGCATGCACTTTGAACTCTCGCCGATGTACCATTCGCGCATTCTGAGCGTCTTGCTCTGGCTGCTGAACATCGCCGATGAAGAGTTGGCGGACGGGCTGACGGGCTACGCGGTTCGAATGCTCGACGCGCTGGCGGTGACTTGCCATCCGGACGGCGGGATCGCGCTGTTGAACGATAGCGCGCTGGGCGTTTACCGCCCGCTTCACGAGCTGGCCGATTTCGCCCGGCGGCTCGGCGTGCCTTGGCAGGCGGGGCGATTCAGCGCGGATGCGACATTTGCCCTGCCAGCGGCCGGCTATTACGGGGCGCGGACGCCGGCGGGGCATTATATCATCTGCGACGCCGGCCCGGTCGGTCCGGACTACATTCCGGGCCATGCCCACGGCGACATTTTTTCATTCGAGCTGTCGCTGTTCGGCGAGCGGCTGGTTGTCGACAGCGGCGTGCATGATTACCAGCGCGGACAGATGCGCGACTACTGCCGATCGACCGCCGCGCACAACACGGTCGAGATCGGCGGCTGCGACCAGTGCGAATTCTGGGACGTTTTCAAGGTGGCCCGCCGCGGCCGGCCGCACGACGTGGTGTTCGAGGAGACTCCCCGGGGCTTCCGGCTTTCCGGCTGGCACGACGGCTACCGCCGCCTCGCGGGCAGGCCGACGCACCACCGCGAGCTAACCTGGTTCCACGAGGGGACTCTCGCCATCCGCGACACGGTCGTTTCGAGCGCTCCGGTGCGGACCGTGTCGAGAGTCCATCTGCATCCGGAGTGCCGGGTGCTGGAAGCCAAGGAATCAAGCGTGGTTGTCGAGAGGGGCGGGCGGGGATACTCGCTGCAAGTTGACGCGGGCAACCTGGCAATCGGCGCATCATGGTCCTGTCCGGAGTTCGGCGTCCGCAGGAGAAACGACGTGCTTGAGTTGCAGGGCGAGGGCGCCCGGAGTCACCTGGCCTTCGCGCTTACTCGAATTGGAGGCAATCATCCGCCAAGTCGAACCGGCCTGACTGGCGTCGCCGTGAACATGGTGTAGGAACCGCGTCCACGGCTTTGAACGAGCCGGCGGACAATCGCAGGCAATTGAGCTGATGAAGAAAATCGCAATTATTTTTGGCACACGCCCTGAAGCAATCAAACTCTGCCCGCTGGTGCTTGCCATGCGGCGTCACGCGGCGTTTGCTCCGCACGTCTGCGTGACCGGGCAGCACCGCGAGATGCTCGACCAGGTGCTCGACGTGTTTGATGTCGCCCCCGAGGTGGATCTTGCCCTGATGCGGCCAGACCAGACCTTGGCCGGTTTGACGTCGTTGGCAATCGGCGCGGTCGACAAGTATCTGGCGGAACACCAGCCCGACATGGTCCTCGTGCAGGGCGACACGACGACGGTCTTCTGCTCCGCGATGGCCGCCTTCTATCGCCGCATCCCCATCGGCCACGTCGAGGCGGGGCTGCGGACGGGCAACAAGTTTTCGCCCTATCCGGAAGAGATCAACCGGGTCTTGACGTCCCGGCTGGCCGACCTCCATTTTGCTCCAACGGAGACGTCGCGTCAGAACCTGTTGCGCGAGGGCGTCGCGGCGGCGCGAGTCTTCGTCACGGGCAACACGGTCATCGACGCGCTGCAACTCGCGATCGGGAAGGTGAAGGCCGCGCCGCCGGCGATTCCCGGCTTGCCTTCCTGCTTGATGAACGGGCATTCCCAGACGCCCCTGGTGCTGATCACGGGCCACCGCCGCGAGAATTTTGGCCGGGGGTTTGAAAACATCTGCCGCGCGCTCGCCGAGTTGGCCGGCCGCTTTCCCGAGACGCATTTCGTCTATCCGGTGCACCTGAATCCCAACGTCCGCCAGCCCGTCCATCAGGCCCTTGGAAATCGCGCGAATATCCATCTGATCGAGCCGCTCGGCTACTTGCCCTTCGTGGCGATGATCGACCGGGCCAAATTGGTGTTGACCGATTCGGGCGGCGTCCAGGAAGAGGCCCCCAGCCTGGGCAAACCCGTGCTCGTAATGCGCGACACCACGGAGCGCCCCGAGGCGGTCGAGATGGGCACGGTCAAGC
>JAAYCB010000422.1 GCA_012744395.1 Pirellulaceae bacterium | reverse complement strand
CGTTCTTCCCCACCTTCGCCGAGGGCCACCGCGAGGTGCTGCTCTGCGAAGCCATCCTGGAGAGCCACCGCCAGGAGAAGTGGGTCAAGCTGTAGCCGCGGCAGGAGTCGCCCCGCAGCCGCGTCTCGGAGAGACGCGGGCGGCGGCTGGTCAGGGAGCGTCTGTTTCGGGAGAGAGGCTCACCAGCGGCGCTTGGATGATCCGGAGCGGCGCGGCGGTCCGGTCTTGCGGCCCGCGGGCGTGCTTTGGCGGGATCCGCAGTCTTGTCCCCAAAGGCAGCAGGTCGGGCCGCTCGATCACGCGGGAATTGCACTGGTAGATTTCGTGCCAGCGGGACCGGTCCCCGAGGTATCGTTCGGCGAGCTTCTCAAGGGTATCGCCGTCGCGGACCCGATGGAATCGCTCGAGTGGCCGGCGATCCCGATTGAAGGCAATTTGCAGGCCCGGTTCCGATTCGGCCGCTGAGCGAACCGGCAGGTTCGGAAAGGTCCGGGCCATCATCGGCGGCGGCGCGAGCCGCGCCCACTCCGCCTCCGTGCGGTCCGACTCAACAACCCCGCGCGGCGGAGGGGCCAGCAGCGTCGGCTGGATCTCGGCCGTCGGCGCGTCGGGCCGGACGATCTGAACATCCGCTGGCGGCGGCGTCTCGCGAAGGACGAGGGGCTGGGTCTTGGTCGCCGGCGGCCTGGCCGGCCGCGCTGGATCGCGGCGGAAGGAAAGCGACAACGCCGCTGCTCCAGCGAGCAACAGAACAGCCGTAAACAACTTGGTTCCTGGTCGATTGGAGAACATCCACGGGACTCGCTGAAAACGACTTGGCCAAGGCCTGCAAGAAAAGCGCTGCCCAAATGCGGTGATGAGCCTTTCGGACGGTGTTGTTCGGCGCGCCGGTGAGGTTGCCGTCCCCTTTGAACGATTGCGCCGCGCCCGGCAGCGCCGATATTCCATTATTTGGGGACCGACGAAAAACGGGCAAGAGTCCGCTGCGGGCGGGGCCGAAAAACGTCGGTTTTGGGGAGGGCTTTTGCACGACGCGAAAAGCCTGCGGCCTGGAGAGACTCTGCGGCGCTCGGCGACGATGCGGCCAGCGGGCGGGGCAGTCCGGCCGGCGAACTGCCCCGCGTATCCCGCAATCGGAGGAGGTGGACGCGCCGGCGCTGTTTACCGCGCTTGCCCGTCTCTGGGAGGCGGAGCCTGGGCGATCCAGAGCAGGGTCGGCGCGGCGATGAAGATCGAGCTATAGGTTCCGACCAGGACGCCGACGATCAGCGAGAAGGCGAATGCCCGGATGCCTTGCCCCCCCAGCGCGTAGAGGATCACAACCACGATCAGGGTCGTGAACGACGTGATGATCGTCCGCGCCAGCGTCTGGTTGATGCTCGTGTTGATCAGGTGGGGCGTCAAGTAGGGCGATTTGCCGCGGATTTCGCGGATCCGGTCGAAGACGACGATCGTGTCGTTGAGCGAGTAGCCGATCAACGCCAGGAACGCGGCCAGGACCGAGAGGCTGATCTTGAATTCATCGACAAGGGCAAAGCCCAACAGCGGCGCCAGCCAGGCGCTGATCGCCACCGCGCCAAGGGTGATGAGAACGTCGTGCACCAGCGCGATCACGGCGGCCACGCCGAACATCACGCGCTCGAAGCGGATCCAGATGTAGACGACCAGGGCGAAAAGGCTCGCCAAGAGGGCGACGGCGGCTC
Source organism: Pirellulaceae bacterium (assembly GCA_012744395.1). Taxonomy (GTDB): domain Bacteria; phylum Planctomycetota; class Planctomycetia; order Pirellulales; family Thermoguttaceae; genus JAAYCB01. The sequence continues at coordinate 1,590 of JAAYCB010000422.1, read as the reverse complement.
TCCACTGCGTGTCGGTGGCCACGCTGCCGCCGATCGTGTTCGACGAGGGGAAGACAGGAGTCGCCTCGACCGAGGCCTTGACCCCGTCGAGCACCTGCCGCCCCTGGTCGGCGGGGAGATAGAGGGAGACGGTCCACTTCGAGTGACTGCGATCGGGATCGAGGTCCTTGGCATACTCCGGGTTGGTCATTTCGAAGTAGCCGCCGGCGGCGATCGGCTTGATCTGCGCCTGGATCTCCTGCTCGAGCGTGGCGTAAGTCATTTTGTTTTCGCCAAAATCGACGGTCCAGGTCACGGCCTCGACCCCCTTCGGGGCTTCTCCGGGCTGCCCGTTCGGTGCGGCCTGGTCGGCTGGTTTGGCTTGTTCGGGCGGCTTGGCCTGGTCGGCCGTCTCCGCCCGGCTTTTCGCCTCCGCGTCGCCAGGAGCCTCTTCGCCCTGGGCATTTTCCGGGGCTGGTTGGGGCTGATCGGGCGCGGCGGAGACGGCCGCTTGAGTCGGAAGCAACGTGGAGGGATTCGCGGCAGCGAGCAGGTTTTCCGGCGGGAGATCACCGCGGTGCAGGCTGGAGGCCGCCGGATCGGGCTTCGATGGCGCTTCAGAGGTTAGACCCGCGTCATCGGGCGGGCCGCCACTGATGGTCATCGAATGGTGGACGAGTCTTTCGCCGAAAACATCCTGAAGCGTGGCCTTGACTTTGCCGAGGAACTCGTCGGCGTCCTCGTTGTCGTCGGGGCTCGACGTGTTGATTACGTAGCGGCGGCGCGGAGGCTCGCCAGGGTAGCTGACTTCACTGACCGCGAGATCGTCGAAGACGTCGTTGCGGGCAGTCAGCGTGGTGCGGATTTCCTCGATGTCCTGGTCCTGGTTGAAGACCACCTGGATTGAAACGCCGCCGGTGAAGTCGATGTCCAGCAGGCCGCGGCCGCGGCCGACGACGGCGACCAGTCCGACGAGGATCACGATCACCGACAGGGCGCGGGCGACCCGGCTCTGGCCGATGAAATCGATCGTGCCGCCGAGCGGGATGCGAGCCATCTTGATCTTCGTCAGCCAGCGCCGCTTCTCGGCAATCTCAAACACGGCGCGCGAGCAGTAGACCGCCGTGAACATGCTGAGCACGACCCCCAGAATCAGGGTCACGGCAAATCCCTTCACCTGGTCGGAACCGATGATATAGAGCACGATCCCCGTGATCACCGTGGTCAAGTTGGCGTCGATGATCGTCACGGTCGCGCGGGCGAAGCCGTTGCGAATCGCCATCCGCAGCGTGGCATGGCGGTCCAATTCCTCGCGGATGCGTTCGTAGATCAGCACGTTGGCGTCGACGGCCATGCCGACGGTGAGCACGACGCCCGCCAGACCCGGCAGGGTGAACGCCGCCTTGATGAGAATCATCACGGCGACGACCAGCACCAGGTTCGTGAGCATCGCGAACGAGGCCAGCACACCGGCAAAGCGATAATAGAAGATCATGAAGCCCAAGACGGCGACCAGGGAGAGCCCGATCGACAAGGCGCCGCGGCGGATCGTGTCCTGCCCCAGCAACGGCCCGGTGGCCAACTCGCTGACCGGTTTTTCCTTGAGTGTCG
>JAAYCB010000421.1 GCA_012744395.1 Pirellulaceae bacterium | reverse complement strand
CTAAATCGACCTGCGTGATTCGTGGAAAAAGCGGCTGTTATTCAGATAGCCGCGTGGGCTTGCCCCGCGTTTCGTTACGTACGGGTTGTGCCGCAGCGCAGGCGCGCCGCGGGGCAAGCCGAAAGCGGCTATCACGCTCTCATCAATTCCTCCCGGAATCACGCAAGTTCATTTACCGGGCGTCGCGGGAACAGGTCCGGAGGGGGCCAACGAGCCTTCCCGGGGGCTGGGAAGGCTCTGATTTCTTCGTCGACGGTCCTGGCTCGGGGGCGCCGAACCGAACGGAGCTTCCTCGGGCATTTTTCCCGGCCCGGGCCGCAGAAGGTGTTGCGTTCTGCTCGCGGTAGCTGCGATCATGGGGTTGGCCGGATGCCGCGCCTGCGCGAAGCCGGCGCGGCTTGGCGGTTAGGGATCGATTTCGCATCGACGCAGACCCTCCATGGAGAATTCGAAATGCCGCAGTTTCCGCGATACGCGTTTGCCATCCCAACGGTTCTCCTGCTTGCCACCTTGTGCGTCATGGCCTTTGGCGGTGGCGGCGAGCAGAAGCCGAGGGAATTCAAGGTCTATCCGATTGGCTATGTCAGAAAGGTGGACAACCGGACGACGATCGTCTTGGATAAGAAGTACGAGCCGGGACTGCTGAGGATGGAGAAGCAAGCGGAAATCTGGGTTCTCTGGTGGTTCGACCGAAACGATACACCGGAGAAACGGTCGATCCTGCAAGTCCACCCACAAGGCAACCCCGACAATCCCTTGACCGGCGTGTTCGCCACGCATTCGCCCGTGCGGCCGAATCTGATCGCCATGACGCGCTGTAAAATCATCTCGGTGAAGGATAACGTGATCGAGATCGAGGGTATCGACGCCTTCCCCGGCACGCCGGTCCTGGACATCAAGAGTTAACGAGGTATCGATCCGTCCGAGTTTTGCATCGTTTGGGTCGCCGACCGCCTGGCCAACGACAAACGGGATCAGCAGGATAGCCAGAAGCTCAGGCAGGAATATGCTCAGGAGGTAGCGGTTCCGAATCAGAAGATCGAGGCCGACAAGGCGCTGGCGCGGTCGGGGGCTGGCGCCCCTTTTTGAATCGCAAGGCAAGCCGAGAGGGGCTCAAGAAGCCGAGAGGGTTCAATTGCCACCGTGACGAGAGGGAGTGTGCCATCATGATCGGGTTTCAAAGTTGCAGCGGCCCTCTCCGGCGAGCCACGCGGCGAATGATTCTCCGACTGATGGCCGGTGGAGTCGGGGGAGGCTTCCTGAACAGTCTGTGTGGGAAAACGGTGGGCGGACAGCCCGAGGTCTCCTCCACGCGGGGGCACCAGATCGACGAGGCTCGGTGCAAGTCGGAGATCGTCGAAGAGGCCTATCGGCTGGGCCACCAATACGAGGCGCAACATGGCGGCTGCGCCCAATGCACGCTGGCGGCGCTTCAGGATGCGATTCCATTTCTGGAAAAGGACGCCGACGTGTTTCGAGCGGCCAGCGGACTGGATGGGGGGGCCACGCCGACGGGGGTGCAGAATTGTGGAGCGTTCACGGGAGCAGGGATGGCGATCGGGTGCTTGTGCGGGAGGCGCAGAGACACCGGATTTGCAGGCTCGAACAAACAGGCGCATCGGCTGATTCGCAAGCTCTATGAGCAATTCGAAGAACACTACGGGAGCGTGCTCTGCAAGGACGTGCGCGAAAAGGCGGAACGGCGCTGTCCGGAAGTGGTTGGGCTTGCGGCGAAATGGACTGCCCAGATTCTCTTGGATGAGTTCGGCGTCGAGCGCGACGACAATCCAAGGAGGCCACTGACCCCAGAACACGATGAAGAGTCGAACGGCGGTCCGGGCGTGTCGTGTGGAAGGTGATTGATCCGGCTCGGGCAAGCGTCCGGCCTCTCCATTGTGGGGGGCATTGCCTGATGCAGGGAGCGATATCGCTGGATCTTGAACAAAATCCCAACTTTTCATGGAATCCAGCCTCTCCGACGAAGCCCTGATGCTGGCGGCTGCTGGCGGCGACCTGGCGGCCTTCGAGCAACTGGTCTTGCGTCATCAGGAGTCGGCCTGGCGGACGGCATACCGGATCGTGGGCTGTCAGCGCGAAGCCGAAGACCTTGCGCAGGAAGCGTTTTTGAGGGTCTTTGAAGCGCGGGATCGCTATCGGCCGACGGCCGCGTTCCGCACGTATCTCTACCGCATCGTCGTGCGGCTATGCTTGGATCATCTCCGCAAGCGGCGTCCCCTTGCCACGGATGGCCTCGCGCCCGTTGACGGCCAACTGCCGGCTGAACAGCAGGCCGCCGAGAGCGAACGGGCTCAAGCCGTGCGGGCGGCGATCGGCTCCCTTCCAGCAAACCAGCGGACGGCGATCGTACTCCGCTACTACGAGGGGCTCAGCGGCCGCGAAACGGCCGAGGCGATGGACAGCAGCGTCAAGGCGGTCGAACGGTTGCTGGCCCGGGCGAGGAAAACGCTCGAAGTGCGGCTGGGGGATTTTTTTCCAGATTAGCCGACTTTTCGCGGGGGATTTCTTGTCCTTGCCCGTTTGTTCTTGATGAAAGGGGATGCCATGCGTTGCCGCGAGGCGCAATCCAAGCTGGATCGATTTGTGGCGCAAGAGCTCACGTCCGCGGAGCGGGCGCAGGTGGGGGCCCACCTGGCATCTTGCGCGGCGTGCCGCCGGGCCTTGGCCAGTCTTCGCTGGCTGCAAGAGATCCTTGCAGACGCTCCGGCGCCCCCGATTCCCGGGGGGTTTGCCGACCGCATCGTTGCCCGGGCCCGAACGCAGCAGGCCGCCACGGCGCGATCGAACCGGGCTTCGCGTTTCGAGCAGTCCGCGTGGAAGACGATTCTCTTTTCAGCGGCAAGGGCCGCCGCACTGGCGGCCGGACTGCTGCTCGGGCTGCTGATGGGCCGTGACACATGGCGCGCGAGTCCTGTCGCCGCGGCCCAACAAACCGACCTGTTGGCCGCTGCCGGCCTCGCACCGCTGGCCGAGTGGGGCGGGGATTCGTTGGCCCAATCGTACATCCGCCTGACGCTGGCTGGCGAGCGCTGAGGAGTCCGGGCAATGTGGAAGAGAACAAGACCCTACCTGATCGTTGCGTCGGCGGCACTGAACATGGCGTTCGTGGCGATGTGGATCGCCCATGCCGCCCCGCTCGAGCGGGCGTCAGGGGAAAGCCACACCCCTGCCGCCCAAGAGGCGATCTGGTGCCCCCTGCACCGCGCGCTAAAGGTCACCGAAGCACAATGGAAGGAAATCGAACCGCGCTTGCGGGATTTTCAGGCTGCCGTTGGCGAACTCTGCCGGCAGACCGACGCGATACGCTCGGAAGTGATCGACCTGATCGCCGCTGACGAGACCGACCTGAACGCGATTCTGGCTCGACAGGGTGAAATCCTCGCCACGAAGGAGCGCATCCAACGGCTGGTGGTCGATCACCTGCTGGCCGAGAAGAGAGTGCTCACGCCCGAGCAACAGCGGCAGCTTTTCACGATGCTTCGTGAGCGGACCGGCTGCGCGGCAAGTCCACCGATGTCGGGCAATGCCGGGGGCGGACTCGGCCGAACGCTACGGGGCCGCGGTGGGGGACAGTGAGGAGAGGGGGGCCGCGCCGGGAGAGCCGATGACTTTCCAGCAGTGGGCCGAAGCGGCTGGACTGTCGAACTTCAAGGTGATCGGCCAAGGATCCCTCCCGCCGAAGGATCCACGTGTTGCTTCAGGCATTTGGCTCATTTTTTCGAAAGGTAACGGCGAATGAACACCAGCTCGATCGAGGCGGGCCGGGCGCCGAGCAGATCCGAGTCGGCCCGAGACGACCGCGCCGGCCATGCGGGGCAGACGCGACCGCGAGCGGCCGTCCAGCGGACACCCAACGCAACGACACCGCGGTCGCTGGCTCGCAAAAAGCGCCGCCGCAGAAATCGATTCCTGTTGTTGGCCTTCGTCGTGGCGGCCACGGCGGTCGCCGTGGGAGCGTGGTATGCGATGCGCAGGTCCGGTTCCGCCAAGCCGATCGCGGAGACCGCCACGGTCGAGCGGCGCGGCTTTTCGTCTTCGGTGCTGGCCACCGGCGCTGTTCAGCCCCAGGTGGGAGCGGAAGTCCGCGTTGGCGCTCGGATCTCCGGCAAGGTCGCCAGCCTGAAGGCGAATATCGGCGACCGCGTGGTCCGGGGGCAGGTGATTGCCGAGTTGGAGAAGGAGGACCTGGAAGCCATCGTCGCCCAGCGCGAGGCCGAATTGCTGTTCGCCGAAGCCAAACTCTCGGCGGCTGAAAGGCTGCTCCCCAAGGAGATCAGCAGGGCCGAACTGGATTTGGCCCGCTGGCAAGCGACCGAAACCCTTTTCGACCAGTTGATCCGCCGCGAAAACAACCTGCTGAAGACGAACGCCACCTCGCAGCAGGCGGTTGAGGAGGCCCAGGAGCGGTTGAGCGTCACGCGGGCGCAGCTCGCCTCGGCCGAAAAGGCCCTCGAAATGGCCAAGGCCCGCCAGGAGGAGGAACTGCGGCAGGCGACGGCGGAGGTGGCGCGCGCCCAGTCGGCCCTCGCCAACGCCAAGGTCCAACTCTCGTATGCCACGATTACGGCGCCGATCGACGGTGTCATCGCCTCGGTTTCCACGCAAGAGGGGGAGACGGTCGCCGCCGGGATGCAGGCGCCGACTTTCGTCACGATCATCGATCTGGATCGGCTCCAGGTCGACGCCTACGTCGACGAGGTCGACATCGGCAAGGTTCAGCCCGGGCAGGACGCCCTGTTTACGGTCGACACCTTCCCGGGCAAGGAATTTCAGGGCCGGGTGACGGCGATCTACCCCAAGGCGGTGATTCAGGACAACGTGGTCAACTACGACGTCGTCGTGGAGATTCTCGACGAGGATGGCGAGATTCTGCGGCCCGAGATGACGGCCAGCGTGACCGTGCTCCTGGAGCAGAAGACCGGCGTCCTGGCGATTCCCGCGAAAGCGGTCAAGCGGCAGGAGGGCAAGAACGTGGTCAACCTGGCCCGCGACGGCCGTGCCGAAGTGCGTGAGATTACGGTCGGCTGGAAGGATGGCCAATGGATCGAGGTGCTCACCGGCCTGGAACAAGGCCAGACGATTTTCGTGGAAGCACCGCCAGCCGGAGTCTCCAGCGCGGCGCCATAAGGCAGAGAAACGAACAATACTATCGGTAGATTTGTTGAAGAGAGGTAAGCACATGCTTCAACTGGAAGGCATCGAAAAGACCTAT